>DASRNO010000042.1:0-3082 GCA_035647375.1 Bacteroidaceae bacterium | reverse complement strand
ACTTAAAACTTGGTGTGGGTAATACATGATAAGATAAAATAAGGCATATTCTGATCCCAAAAATAAAATAGAAATATGACTTATAAAAAACTTATATTCTCCTCTCTTTTACTTTTATCGGGTTTTCTTACTGCTCAAAATATCCCTTATTGGGAAGATCCTGCTGTTATAGGCGTGAATAAGGAGGCATATCACAGCACGCTTATGTTACCTTCTTTAAAAGATGAATCCGCTCAGGTGGTCTCATTGAATGGAATGTGGAGTTTTTTTTGGTCACCAAACCCTGATAATATTCCCGAGAATTTTTATAAAGATGGTTTTGATTCTTCACAATGGGACAAGATATCGGTACCGGGCAACTGGGAGACACAAGGCTATGGCATTCCTATCTATACAAATATAGATTATCCCTTCTATAGAAATTTTCCCAAAGTTACCGATGAGCCTCCAAAACACTACTACAGCTATCTTAATCGTAATCCGGTTGGATCTTACCTTACAAAGATTAATATCTTGCCAGAGATGGAGGGAAATCGTTTTTATCTCCATTTTGAGGGAGTGGTCTCTGCAATGTATCTCTGGGTCAATGGCAAAATGGCAGGTTACAGCGAAAATTCCATGTCTCCGGCAGAGTTTGATATTACAGATCTGATTAGATTGGGAGATAATACTATAGCTGTTCAGGTCTATCAATGGTCAGATGGCAGCTATCTTGAAGATCAGGACATGTGGCGTTTGAGCGGAATTTTCAGGCCGGTGGAATTATGGATAAGACCACAGACAAATATCCAAGACTATACCATTAGAACACATCCCTCTGACGATTTCAGTTCTGCCTCTTTTGAGGCGGCTCTTACAGTTCGTAATTGTAATAAAAAGAGAGAAAAAAACCTCTCTATAGAGGTTTTACTTTGGGGTTTAGATAAAAATGGAGAAGAGATTAATTTAAAACTCTCTGAAAAAATAGGAACAATTGCTCCAAAAACCGAACAGACTATTTTGCTAAATTCCACATTGAATAATCCCTGTTTATGGTCTGCTGAAAAACCAAATTTATACAGCGTACAAATATTTTTAAAACAGGGCAAAAACATTCTTGAAACCTTTATAAATCACACAGGAGTACGTAGAATAGAGATAGATGGCGAGGTGCTGCTTATTAACAACCAGCCGGTAAAACTAAAAGGAGTTAATCGTCACGAACATCACCCTCGTACGGGACGTTTTGTAGATCCGCTCACTCTTGAAAAAGACCTAAGTTTAATGAAGCAGGCTAATATCAATATGATACGAACCTCTCATTATCCTAATATGCCACTCTTTTACGAGTTGTGTGACAAATATGGATTTTATGTAATGACCGATGCCAATAATGAGAGTCATGGTTATGGTATAGGAAACAGAACACTTGGAGATAATCCGGATTGGACATTGGCACATGTTGATAGAGCAATCTCTATGTTACATAGAGACAAGAATCATCCTTCTGTTCTATTCTGGTCTCTGGGCAATGAAGCCGGTGCAGGTATTAATGCTAAAATCATGGCCGATACCATACGGGCTCTTGATCCATATCGGATTGTTTTTTATGACTCAGATCGTTCGGTATCAGACCTTTATGATGATAGCTATTTGAGTGTAGAACGTTTTAAGGCCTTAGCAGATAGAATAACAGACAGACCGGTTATTATGCGCGAATATGCTCATGCTATGGGTAATTCCGTGGGGAATCTGCAAGATTATTGGGATCTTTTTGAATCGCGTTCTGATATTGCCGGAGCTGCCATTTGGGAATGGGCCGATCAGGGAATTGCAAAAAAAATAGATGGCTCGCCCCTTTGTTATCCCGAAGATCCTTCACGCCTTTTGCTTATGGAGGATGAATATTTTGCTTATGGAGGAGATTTTGGCGATGAGCCAAATTCAGGTGCGTTTTGCATAGATGGTCTGATAGGGGCAGATAGAGAACCCAACCCGCACTATTACGAGGTAAAAAAAGTTTATCAATATATCGATTTTTCATTTGACGGAGAGCGTAAAATCAAGGTAAAAAATAAATATTGGTTCACTTTACTCGAAGAGTTCGATTATTTCTATGAATGGGTTCAAGACGGAATAATAACAGAGAGAGGTTGGCTGAATTTGTCGGGCGATGTTTTGATACTCCCCTCATTGCCTAGACATGCTGATAAAGAGATTTTCTTGAATATTTATGCTAAGTTGAAAAACAAGACACTATGGGCCTCTTCAGGTTTTTCGGTAGCAAAAGAGCAGTTTAAAATTAATGAAATTAAAGAGTCTAAATTAGAGGCATCAGAAAATAAGCCCAGCATTACAGAGAGTGATAATAATATTATAATATCAACAGAGAATACCACATTAAAAATAGATAAACATTCCGGTTCTCTTATAAGTTGGGTGATAGGTGAAAGAGAGCTGTTGTATGATAAGTTACAACCATATTTTTGGAAACCTGCAAATGATAATCAGCGCAGAAATGGCTATGAGCAGCGTTTGGGAGCATGGCGTAAAGCTGCAGACGAACTACAGGTAGAGAGTATTAATAGTTATACAAAAGATGGATTAGCCATAGTAGAATTTAAAATATATCTGCCTGTCGAAGCCAATTACGAGTTAATATATTCAGTAAACGGAATGGGGAAAATTCAAGTAGAAGCCTCTTATACTCCCCTCAATTCAAATATACCACTTATACCTAAGTTTGGTATGAGAGTGCGACTTCCCAACAATATGAATAAAATAAGATGGTATGGTAGAGGGGAACATGAGAACTATCCTGATCGTAAAACATCTGCTTTTGTGGGAGTGTATGAGATGGAAACAGATGAGTTTAAAACAGATTATACAGTTCCTCAAGATAATGCAAACAGAAGCGATGTACGTTGGTTATCTCTAAGTAATGATAGTAACACTTCTATTACCATTACCGGACTTCAACCTCTCTGTTTCCGCGCTTGGCCATATCCGGAAGAGGAGCTTGAGAGTGCTAAACACCCGTTTGAAATTTCCCAATATAACTATATCAATCTTAATATAGATCTAAATATTCATGGGGTGGGCG
>DASRNO010000041.1:0-14669 GCA_035647375.1 Bacteroidaceae bacterium | reverse complement strand
GATGAAAAAAATTCTTTTTGTACTTTTATTAGGAGTTGCTTTAGCAACAAATGCCAAACAGGGCGTGATTGTAACAGTCCAGGCTGATCAGCCCGGAGCAGTAATTGATAAAAACATCTACGGACATTTTGCCGAGCATCTTGGCAGCTGTATTTACGGAGGTTTATGGGTGGGCGAAGACTCCTCTATCCCTAATACCAATGGATATAGAAACGATGTTCTCAACGCTCTTAAAGAGCTGAAAGTGCCCATTATGCGCTGGCCCGGAGGTTGTTTTGCCGACGAATATCACTGGATGGACGGCATAGGTCCTAAAGAGAATCGTCCCCGTATGGTAAATAGCAATTGGGGTGGTGTAGTAGAGGATAATAGTTTTGGTACCCACGAATTTCTAAATCTATGCGAACTTTTGGAGTGCGAGCCATATATCAGTATGAATGTGGGTAGCGGATCGGTAGAAGAGGCCGCTAAATGGGTAGAATATATGAATGCTGCCGAGGGCCCAATGGCTAAACTACGCAAAGAAAACGGAAGAGAGGAGCCATGGCAAGTAACCTATATAGGAGTAGGTAATGAGAGCTGGGGTTGCGGAGGTACAATGCGCCCGGAGTATTATGCCGACCTATATCGTCGTTATCAAACCTATTGCAGAGATTATAATGGCAAAGGCCTATATAAAATAGCCAGTGGTGCCAGCGATTATGATTTTGAATGGACCGATGTGTTAATGAATCGTATAGGCAATAACAACATGTCGGGTATATCACTTCATTACTATACAGTATGGGGATGGGAGGGTAGCAAAGGTTCGGCTACCGATTTTGATGATGAGAGTTTTTACTGGTGTCTTGGCAAAGGCCTTGGCATAGAGCCCATAATTCAAAAGCATATAGCCATTATGGACAAATATGATCCCGATAAAACAGTCGATCTGCTTATAGATGAGTGGGGCACATGGTGGGATTCTGAGCCGGGCACACAGCTATATCAGCAGAACACCATCCGCGATGCTTTTGTAGCCGCCCTTTCGTTTAATGTTTTTCATAAATATACAGATAGGATTAAAATGGGGAATATAGCACAGATAGCCAATGTTTTGCAATCAATGGTACTTACCAAAGATGATCAGATGGTTTTAACCCCTACATATCACGTTTTCAAAATGTATCAGCCACATCAAGATGCTGTATATCTGCCCTCTAAAGTAGAGAACAGCAGTGTTAGGCTGGTATTGAACGAACGTTTCGATCGCGGTCATTTTGACGAGGGCGATATACGTCCGTTACCAACTGTTAATGTAACATCGTCTAAATCGTCAAATGGTACTATAGCTGTCTCTCTATCTAATGTAGATATTTATGAGTCTCAAAAAGTAACAATCAATTTAAACGGATTTAAAGCCAAAAAAGTGAGCGGTACAATCTTATCGTCTCAAAAAATAAATGATCATAACACCTTCAATAACTCCGACAAGGTAAAGACAGTAGAGTTTAAAGGAGCTAAAATCTCAAAAGATGGTTCAATATTGGTAGATATGCCCCCTTTGAGTATTATAACGCTTGTAGTAGAGTAGAGTCATTTAGTATAGAAACATTAATGGGGAGCCTGCTTATAAACAAGTTCCCCATTAATTTTTGAGCGGCAGACGAGGTTCGAACTCGCGACCTGAAGCTTGGGAAGCTTCCACTCTACCAACTGAGCTACTACCGCAATAAAATGTATGCGAAATTAGTTCTTTTTTTAATAGCTATAAAGAGAGAGAGAGAAATAAATTCTCACTTTTTAAAAAAATAATTAGTTTTCTTTGTGTTCGGGCCTTAATAGATCGTTTACACTCTTTACCGGATTGAAAGTTAGGGCTGGAACTTCAACAAACAGACTATTCCATCCGCTCATAGCACCATTCCATAAACCGGGAAGTTCAAGAGCTTTCAGTTCACGCCCTTCTTGAGATTTTTTCGATATAAAACCGGTGGAGTGGTCAATAAAATCTGTCAGATTGAACTTGTTCCCCTTATAATCGCGTGTAGAGCATACCAGATCTACCGGATTAAAGTGGGTACTCTCGGTAAACATAGCCTTAGCCTCATTGTCAGAAAAATCAATTTGCGAGCTCTCAACTATTTGTAACGATACTGTTCCATCGCTATTATAGGCCAGGAAAGGTCCTCCACCAGGTTCGCCGGAGTTTTTCACCATACCGCAAACTCTTATAGGACGATTTAATTTTTTACGTAGGTAGAGCACAAGATCTCCATCTTCTAATGATTTTATATCACCTTTACGGCAGTTAAGATCCTGCTGTAAGAAACGTACAATCTCAATAATCTGCTCGTGATGGTATCTACCGGTATCAATTAACCTTAAATATTCATATACTTTGTCGCGGATACTCACTAAAATACCGGCCAGCATCTTTTTGTAATATACGGTATCATTTTTCAGAGAGTCCGGAACTACATTGTCAACATTCTTTATAAAAATAACATCGGCATCTATGCTGTTTAGATTCTCAATTAGAGCACCATGCCCCCCCGGACGAAATAGAATCTGCCCCTCCTTGTTGCGGAAAGGTTGATTGTCCCATTCTGCAGCAATAGTATCAGTAAAGGGTTTTTGCTCAGATAAAGTAATATCATAAATCACCCCGTATCTTTTTGACAGATCATCTTGAATCTGTTTGATTTGTTCAGAAAATAGCTCTCTATGTTCCGGCGAAACAGTAAAACAGAGCCTTGAGTATCCATCTACACTTGTTGCATATAGAGCCGACTCCACAAGGTGTTCCTCTAATGGAGTACGCTTTTTACTCTTATAGCTATGGAACAAAAGTAACCCTTTAGGTAGATAACCGTAGTTAAGCCCCCTATTTTCAAGTAGATTTCTTACCACCTCTTTGTAAGCACCATTTTCAATCAATCCATCTATATCCTTTCCGTTATTGTCAATACAAGCCTGGTTAAGAGCCTCAAAAAAGGCAAACTCAGATATATTTTCAAAGAAAATATTTTCAGAGCCGGTTTGTGGAGTATCATACTCTGCATCGAGAAAAGCGAATAGATCTTTGAACATACGGCTGGCTGCACCCGATGCCGGTACAAATTTTACAATAGTGTTGTGATTACGGCAAAAACCATTCCATGTCTTGACATAATCTTCGCATTTTTCACTATCAGGGCTTATAATTCCGTTCCCAATCGATGCTGCTTGTGATAGTTTCAGGTATGGAAAATTAGTTTTAAAACGCTCAAGTTGGCTTAATACCTGCTCTGCGCTTATGCCCTTTTTAGCAAAAAGGGTCTTGTCCTGTTCATTAAACATATATTATGTATCATTCTGTATTTGGAAAAACAAAGATATTTGAAAAATCTAATAGAAGTATTACAAATAGTACAAATATGTATAAACAACTACAAAAATGGTACAAAAAAGGGTGTGGATATATGGCATGGTATGGGTTATATGGTGTGGTGTATTGTGTGTATGGGTTATATGGTGTGGTGTATTGTGTGTATGGGTTTATGGTACGGATATATGGAATAGATAAAATCTATTATAATGAAAAATAAAACGTAGAGGGTATAGTATTGAATGTTGACTATAATAATTAAATTTACAGAAATAATAGAGACAACCAATGAATATGGAGAACGCACTTATGGATTATAGAGAGAAAGAGCAGCTTCTTATACTCTACAAAGAGTTAAGAAAAGAGATAGAAGATGTAATTGAGCCAACAGATTTTTATTATCTGAAAAAACATTTTCAGATGCTTGCTGCTACCAACAAGCTTAACCGCGATAGTTATGGGTTTAATCCAGTAATTAGGGTGTTGCGTACATCGCTTATATTGGTAAAAGAGATAGGTGTTAAAAGGGCACCTATAATGAGTATGCTACTAAAAGAGAGTGTTATAGGGGGTGTGTTGTCTATTAGCGAAGTAGAGAAAACGTTTGGCTTTGAGATAGCCCTTATATTGAAAAGTTTAGTGCGTATAGATGAGCTGTATCAGAAAAATCCGGATATTGAGTCAGAGAATTTTCGTGATATGTTACTCTCATTTGCCGACGATGTTCGTGTAATAATTATAATGACCGCAGATAGAGTGAATCTGATGCGCTTGTTAGATAAATGTCCGGAAAACAGATACCGTATAGAGATAGCCAGAGAGACCGCTTTTATCTATGCACCGCTGGCCCACCGTATGGGATTATATATTATTAAATCGGAGTTAGAAGATCTCTGGCTTAAATTTACCAATCCTAAAGTTTATTACGATATAAGCCGTAAGCTAAACGAGACCAAAGCAGAGCGCGATAAATATATAGATACCTTTATTAAGCCGGTTCGGGAAAAATTACAACAGGCGGAACTCAAGTTTACTATAAAGGGCAGAATCAAGTCTATATATTCCATAAATAATAAGATGGTAAAACAGAAGAGTGCTTTTGAACAGATATATGATCTTTTTGCCATTAGAATAATAATAGATTCATTGCCTGAAGAGGAGAAACGTCAATGTTGGCAGGCCTATTCTATAGTGGCCGATATGTATCAACCCAATCCTAATCGATTACGAGATTGGCTCTCAATACCTAAAAGAAATGGGTACGAATCTCTGCATACCACAGTTATGGGGCCGGAGGGTAAGTGGGTGGAGGTGCAGATACGTACCGCCCGTATGGACCAAGTGGCAGAGAGGGGAGTGGCTGCACATTGGCGATATAAGGGAGTTAAGAGCCAGAAAGGAGTAGATGAACTACTTAGCGGTTTGCGCGAAACCTTAGAGGATAGTCGCGATAGTCAAGAATCAATAAACCAGTTCAAAATAGAGTTGTATAGAGAAGAGGTGTTCATCTTTACACCAAAAGGAGATCTGTTTAAACTACCTCAAGGAGCAACCGTTTTAGATTTTGCTTTTTCTATACACTCTAAAGTAGGCTCTACTTGTGTAGGTGCCAGAGTGAACGGCAAGAATGCACGTATTAGCCAAAAACTGTGTAGCGGAGATCAGGTGGAGATTTTTACATCGGCCAATCAGACTCCAAAAGCCGGATGGCTCGATATAGCCACCACATCAAGAGCCAGAACAAAAATACGCCAATCGTTAAAAGAGATAGCTTCGCGACAAGCGGTGTTTGCCCGCGAGGAGCTGGCTCGCCGGTTTAAGAATCATAAGATAGAGGTTGACGGATCCAATTTTATGCGGCTTATAAAGAAGATAGGCTACAAAGAGGTTACAGATTTTTATCAGAGCATAGCAGAGGGAGCCATAGATTCCAATTGGGTTATAGAGCAGTATATTAATACCTACATAAAAGAGTCCGAAAGAGAGATACCGCAACAGAAAGCAGAGGAATTTACGCATAATCTCAATATAGAGAGTATCGAATCTCAAATAGACGAACTTGTTATTGATGGAGGTTTGAAAGGTATAGACTACCGTTTAGGGCGATGTTGTAATCCCGTTTATGGCGATTCAGTATTTGGTTTTGTTACATTGGGTGGAGGAATAACAGTGCACCGTTTAGATTGCTCAAACGCATCACATCTAAACAGGCGTTATCCCTATCGTGTGGTTAAGGCTCGCTGGGCAGGAAAGGGAGCGGGTAGACTCTACCCAATATCACTTTCAGTTATAGGTAACGATGAGATAAGCATAGTGAGCAACATAACATCTATAATATCTAAAGAGCCCAACATATCAATGCGCTCTATAGATATAAAGTCTAATGCCGGACTCTTTACCGGCTTCATAACGGTTATGATTGACGATATTGCCAAACTCGATTCGTTGTTAAAAAAAATAGGTTCGGTTAAAGGAGTTAAACAGATAAGTAGAACCTAAAGCAACATCCAATATATTTTTGATATATTTGTAGTTACATAATAACTTGGTATATTTTATTTTTTTTAAAAACTTAGATTTATTAAAGATGTATATAAAGAGATTTTTTTCAACTATTATTATATTTTTCTTCACTTTTGCTCTCTTTTCGCAGACGGTGACTGTTGCCACTCAACCCGTTGGCAATAAAAAGAGTGATTCACCGCAAATAACATTTCAGAATACAACACACAATTTTGGAGTTTTTGATATTTCTAATGGTTTGCAGTCCTGTTATTTTGTCTTTACCAACACAGGGAGTAAAAATCTTACAATAGTTCAAGCTGTTGCCTCGTGTGGATGTACAGTGCCTGAATATCCCAAAACCGATATACTTCCGGGAGCTAAAGACTCCATCAAAGTAACCTACAATGGTGCTACACAACGGCCGGGAGTCTTCAGTAAAAGAATAACTCTACGCACCAATTCTCCGGAAGATATATCCTACCTTACAGTAAAAGGAGAGATGGTAGATAGCGTAACCATGAAAGCTATTCTTGACGATCTAAAGATATTCTAACAACGTTATTCACCGGCACAAGAACGTTATTCACCGGCACTATCCGAAAATTCTGATGCCGAATTTAGAGCCTCGTAAAGTTTGTTAAGATTTATGGGTTTCCCTACATGAGCATTCATACCCGCTTTAATAGAGTCCTGTATATCTTCCGGGAACACATTGGCGCTCATAGCTATAATATTAACCTTTTTTGCATCGTCTCTCTGTAAAAGACGTATAATTCTGGTGGCTTCGTAACCGTCCATTATCGGCATCTGTATATCCATCAGTATTATGTCGAAATAATTTTCATCGTGTTGTTTAAACAGGCTAACAGCCTCTTTTCCATTCCAAGCTTCGGTAACAGCTGCGCCGGTACGCTTTACAAAGATAGAGGCAATCTCCATATTAATCTCATTATCCTCTACAATCATAACCCGCTTTCCGGAAAGATCAGATATTTTACTCTTTGCTCTATCTGTTTGGTTTAAATTATCTCTCTTAGAGTAATTAGAATTTTTGGCTATATCGGTGTTGTTAGAGAGAGTCTCTGTACTATTTTTAACACTCTGTACTTTAATTTGAATATCGTTGGCAGTATTATCATCTTCGCTATAGTCATAATCACAATCTATGTTATTATTCTCGTTCGATATTACCTGAAACGGAATAACTAAAGTCATAGTAGTTCCTACATTTTTAGTACTCTCGCAGGTAATGTTACCACCCATAAGTTCAACAAGATTTTTTACTATAGATAACCTCAATCCTGTTCCGGGAACGTTGTAGGTGGTGGTGTCGCGTTCACGCTCAAATGGAGTAAAGATCTTATTTAAGAACTCCGGGCTTACTCCTATCCCGTTGTCGCTAATAACAGCAGTTATAGGTATCTTTCCATTGGGCAATTGTGGTTGTAGTGTAAAATCAACATCAATTCTGGCACATATTTCAGAGTATTTTGTAGAGTTCGATACAATATTTATCAAAATCTGTAACAGACGTGTGCGGTCGCCTAAAATTACCATGTTTTTTATCGGCTTGGCATTGATAAATATTTTCTGATATTTAGCAGCCACCATAGAGTTTGTAACAGTTCTAAATACCTCTAACAGGCCGGCTACATCTACCGGTTCATGTTTCAAATTAATAGTGCCACTTTCAACCCTCGACATATCCAGAGCGTTATTTATTATATCCATAAGATAGTTCGATGAGTGCTCTATCTTATTTAGAAAGTCAAATATACGCTCCGCATCATTGCCATAGCTACGTGCTATCTCTATCATACCTATAATGGCGTTCATAGGCGTTCTTATATCGTGGCTCATGTGTTGAAGAAAGCGAGTTTTTGCTACGTTTACAGCCTCGGCTTTATCCACTAAAGCCTTATATTTTTTATTTTCCAACATAAGATCGTTGGCATCCTCAACATATAGTACAATCTCTTGGTTGTCGGGCCTGTAATTTGATGAGTGGAATACAAAAATAGAGCGCCACTCTCCATTAAGAAGCTGATATGTGAATTGCGGATTATTCTCGCTCTCATTTATCATTTTTCTTATATTGTCGATATTCAAAAAACGCTTTAAATTTTTGCGATATTCCGGCATTACATCATTCTCAAAATGACTCTCCGATTTCCCAAAAAGCGCGCTGTTGTACTCCATGAAAATTTTCTGAAACTTGCCACCTCTTTCGGGATTAAATATCTCCATTCTGGTTAGATTGAACACCACATAGCCCAAAAGCTGTTTATATTTAGTTTCGAATACAATACTATTCTCTAAGGCGCTTGCCTCTGCTCTAGCAGATTTCGATATGTCCATAAAGGCAAAAAAGAGCTCATGTTGATTATCTTTAAGTTTAAGCAAAATTCTTAAAAGACGCATCCATTGTATGCCTTTTTCGGTTAGAATACGAATATCTATATCGTCAAGATAGTTGTTAAGATCACCATTTATAACCAGCGAGTTTAAAAAGAGAGAGAGCCTATGTCTATCATCATCGTGGCAGATACGAAGAATAGTGTTGATAAAATGGTTAAGCTCTCTATTTTCCATGCTATCACACTTCATCTGCTGAATATTTTTTATCTGCCTAAGGCAAGAGATAGAGTTTGTGCGGGAGTCGTAACGATACAATCCGGAATAGATACCCGCAATGCTGTTAACCTCGTTATTCAGCAAGTTTCTCTTCTCTGTTTCGCTAATAAAAGATTCGCAAAGTGTGTTTATAGCTCTGCTCATCTCCATTACATCTTTAAAACCGTACGGGCGCAGAGGTTTGTATTGGCCATATTTTATCTTGTTCACACTCTCTACAAGCCTTCTAATAGGAATTCGATAAAAAAAATGAAAAGAGAGGAATAGCGTAAAAATAGCCAAAGATATGCTAGCCAATATCAATAGAGCTATAAGCTTACTATGAATACATTTAGGAATTGTTGTAATTAAGAAAGTCAAACCAATACCCAGTACTGTTAGCAGGAATATGGCAAGCGTTATTTTATTTGAATTGATATTTTTAAATTTACCTCTTTTTAGTATCATAAATTGAGAAAACAGAGATGTGGTCCAAAGATATATAAATGTTTATAAAGCTAAAAAATATTGTAATAATTTTTTTAAACTATTTTATATAAAATATAATATAATATTTGTGCGAGTTTAGCGTTCTATCTATATGGTTAAATATCTTGATTTACAAAAGATAACAGCCTTGCGTGGCGAGCAGATTAAAATGGCACTTGACAGAGTGTCGTCTTCTGGTATTTACCTGCGTGGTAATGAGACAAAACTGTTCGAAACGGAGTATGCTCAATTTATAGGTAGCTCACATTGTGTGGGAGTTGCTAACGGATTAGATGCTCTAAGATTGATAATTCGCGCCTATATAGAGATGGGCCGTCTCTCTTACGGAGATAAGATAATAGTACCCTCTAACACCTTTATAGCTTCTGTTTTAGCTATCACAGACAATGGTCTTGAGCCGGTATTTGTTGAGCCCGATATAGATACTTTTCAGATAGATTCCAATCTATTGGAGCATGCTATAGACAAAAAAGTAAAAGCCGTAATGATAGTGCATCTTTACGGACGTTGTGCCTATAATCAGCGTATAGCCAATATATGCGATAAGCAAAATCTATTGCTTATAGAAGACAATGCACAAGCACATGGATGTTTATACTTTAAGCAACGTACAGGTTCTTTGGGCCATGCAGCCGCCCACAGTTTTTATCCCGGAAAAAACCTTGGTGCATTTGGCGATGCAGGTGCCGTAACCACATCAGATTCCCTATTGGCTCAAACAGTCCGTGCAATATCAAACTATGGAGAGAACGAAAGGTATGAATGCCGGTATAGAGGTGTAAACAGCCGTTTAGATGAGATACAGGCTGCCATTTTGAGAATAAAACTTAATTATCTAGATTCGGATAACAATCAACGTATACAGATAGCTCGCTATTATATAGAGAACATAGACAATCCGTTGGTAAAGGTGCCCGATATGGAGTATCTTGAAAAAAACGTATTTCATATATTCCCTCTGCTTACTACTAAACGTGATCAATTAAGAGAGTTTATGGCACATAAGGGGATAGAGACACTTATTCACTATCCACTACCGCCCCATAAACAGCAGTGTTACAGCGCATGGAACCATCTATCCTTGCCCATTGCCGAGATGATAGGAGATAGAGAGCTTAGCCTGCCCATAAGTCCGGTAATGACATTGCAAGAGATGGAACAGACTGTTAGGGCAGTGAACGAATTTGGTTAGCACCCCCTCCAAAAAAAACCATTTATTTTTAAATCTAAATATTATGCAGAAAAAACAATCAAACTACTCAAAGAGATTTATCAGCTTTTATGTTGGAGTATTAATAGCTGCAACATTAACATCCTGTTCATCGTTAACACAGACACAGATTAATATGGCTTACAATTTAGCCGTCAGTTCCGATACCATAATCAACTCACCTTTATTTATCTTTCAAGAGATAGAAAAGGTAAGAACAGGGCGCGGACTCTTTTATGCAGCATCGCTTACAACTGCTCAGGCTCACTATATGGAGGTATCGGCACTATCCGATAATATAATACGGAGTATGAACCACGCAGATAATGCCATGGCTTACATTAAAGCACTTAACAGCTATACCAGAGCACTTAGAAGCATATCGAATAAAGCCCGTTGGAAGAGTATTGGTACAGAGATACGCGGAGTGGGGAGTAAAACCGATACACTATTTATGGCCATTAATAGTATCCCATATTTAGATAGATCTTTGCCCGAAGGAGCCTCTAAATTGGCTGGCCGCAGTGTGGCATTTATATCAGAAAACTATATGAAAGCCCGTCAGGCCAAAGCGGTACGTAGTTTTGTAATGGAATCGGACTCGTTAGTAGCTGTTTGTGTAGAGAATCTTATAGAGGTATTGCAAAGCCCTCTGTTAAACGCTCTTTTTGAACATGAAAATATCAGTCTGAAAAATGATTACCAAGCCTATCTGAATGCTGTAGAAATAGAGGGGCAGTTAGTGCCTATAAGTTACGATGAACGCTATATAGAGCTGCAAAAATCGCTCAATTCGGCTAAATATGCCAGAACACGCTGTTTAATATCGCTCAGAGCCTTTGCACGGGCACATCATAAGCTATATCTCTGTTTTGAAAGTTCCAATAAAAAGATAAAGCGGGAGCATATAGCAGATCTTTATAGTACAATTATTCAGATGAATGCATTTACCGATAAGATAATAGAGTATATAGAGACATTATAAAAAACACTTTTTAAAATTTTATCATGACAAAAAAATCAGAAAACCCCCAACAAGATTATAGTGAAAAACTGTTAGAGATTCGTACCTCTCTGGCAACTATAGATGCCGCTCGTTGTAACAAAACCCTATCGGAACAGGAGCGTAAGATACTTGAATTATCGGCCGCTGCCCTACGCGAGGCAGAGATGATAGAGATTCATAAAGCAGAGAGCCATCTGTTAAAGCAGCTTGAAGAGTCAGTAAACAGCCTTAAACAAAAGAGTCGCGATATACGGGCCCGTGTTACACGTATGAATAAAACTCCACAGGCTATAGATGCCATAGAGAGAGCTTTAAAAATAATAACAGAGATATTAAAAGCAGCATTACTCCATATTTAAGCCTAAAAAATTTGATCTTGAGATGCTCTCCACTATAACCACAGCCTCTATAGTAGCACCCCTTATGGGTGTTCTTGGATTTGAAACACCGCTCGAAAAAGCATTGGCCGTATCAGCACTCTGTTCAGGAGCAATGGTAGTATCGCATGTTAACGACAGTTTTTTTTGGGTAATTACCCAGATGTCAAATATGAGTATAAAAACCGGATACAAACTGCATACACTGGGTACGTTTATCTGCGGAATAACATCTATGATAGCCGTTTGGCTTATATACATACTGTTTTGTTAAAATATTAGTATAAAAACAATAGCCTTTACACAATGAAAAAAAAAGTATTATTAGAAGTAGAATCGGTTTATACCGCTTACGCCTTTAAGATAGAAGATGAGACATTTATAGCTGCAGGTTCCGAAACCAAACCGCAAGTTTTTATGCATAACTTAAAGAGCGGCACCAACACTTTTATAGAACAGTGCCCGGGCGGTGTAATGAGTTTTGTTCCCACTCCGGGACATAAAAATATGTTTTACTCCATTATGGGGCTTTTCCCGCCCTTTAAAGGTGCCGAAGCCGGTCTGTTTTTGAGTATAATAGATGAACATAACAAATGGGAAACTACAAGAGTAATGCATCTGCCCCTTGCACATCGTTGCGATATTTTGAGCAGAAATAACAAAAACTACCTGTTCGCTGCATCTGTAAGTAAGCATAAAGATAATCCGGCCGATTGGTCGCAACCGGGCCAGGTATACCAAGTTAATCTTAATGATAAAACCGGTTTGCCGGAATCAACCAAGTTGATAGACAACAACATAACCCGTAACCATGGAATGCTTAAAGCCTACATAAATGGAGAGGAGACACTCTTGGTATCGGGTGCCGAGGGAATTTTTTATTTGGAATTTCTTGACAATAGCCGTTGGGTTTTAAAAGAGATGTTCAATAGAGAGGTTAGCGAGTTTGGACTTATAGATCTGGATGGCGATGGGCAAGAGGAGTTGGTCACCATAGAGCCCTTCCATGGCGATAGTCTGAATGTGTACAAACGCTTTAACAACCAATGGAAGCTTAAGTTTACTGACAGCCTCAGTTTTGGACATGGTCTTAGTTGTGGTATGTTTGGCGGCGAGCCCGTAATAGTAGTGGGTAACCGCAGCGGTTCGCTTACATTAGATCTTTTCAAGCCGATTGATTTTGAAAAGGGTCGATTTTCGCGCCAGGTTATAGAGGAACAGGCCGGTCCCACTCAAACACAGGTTTTCAGTGCAAATGGAGTAGATTATATTCTCAGTGCTAATCAGAGACATAATCAGGTAGCGTTATACCGGTAAAAAAGCAGATATTATTTATTCCGTTTAACAACTACGTTGGCCAGTTTTTCCCAAAACTGTATTATGCCGCAGTGATCGTCGTTCTGTTTACCATCGGCTTTCATGGCCTTCATGAATTCTAATACCTGTGTGGTAAGTGGAATGGGAGCATCTATTTCAAGAGCCGTATCGCGTACATTTAGTAGATCTTTAGTATGCATCCAGATGGGGCCTCCCGGTTTAAAATTACGATCTAAAATAAGCGGCATTTTGGCATCCAAAACCGTACTGCCGGCCAGCCCGCCACAAATAGCCTGATACACTTTTTCTGTATCTACACCCGCTTTTTGAGCAAAAACCATAGCCTCCGACATGGCAGACAGATGCAGAGCCACCATAATTTGATTGGCTAACTTAGCAGTATTTCCACTACCTATTTCTCCTATTAGAATAGCCGATGCCCCCATAGTAAGTAGAATCTCATTAACTGAATCGCTATTTATATCGTACACCACAAGCTGATATCCGGCTTTAAGCAGATTTTTTGACATAGGTTTTCCCATCACTCCCAGTCCGATAAAACCAATTTTTTTCTCTTTATTATTCATCTCTATCTGTTTTAAATATTTATAATCTCTCTTCAATTAAAAAACAAAATTATTGAATAAAATTGTGCTGCATACTTTTTTGACATTTATTTTGTATTGGGTGGGGGATAATCTATCTTTGCAGGCGGTTAAAGTTACCGCTCCAGTTATTGGAATCGGGCTTTATTGCTGAATGAAAATTTAATTGTTTATACATATATATTTCTAGCGGCAGAACCGGTAATGACACATCGGAGGCACGAATTAAAATTCTGTTACCGGTGTGAGAGGGTAGAGTATTGACTAGAAAGACCAAAACACCTATAATCTATGAAATATGAAAGAGAATAATGAGACCATTAGACAAAACATTGAGAAGAAAAAACAACAGTTACAAGAGTACAAAGTGGGCTATATAGACCGCCATGGAGATAAAATAACATTTATATTCACACGCTCAGACAGTTATGTTGTTTACGAGATAGAACATAAAGATATAGTGCGCAGTATACGGGTTTCAATAGCAGAGTCGGAATCAGATTCCGCTAAGGCAGACAGTTATCGGAAACGGTTTGGCGTCGTTTGCAATCAGTTTATTGCTGCACAGGGAGTTATGGATAAATTGTCGCCTTGCAGCGTATCTACATTCAAGACTCGTCTGGCGGGCCTTATAGGAATGGCGTTAGATACCAAGTGCGGATCGGACAAAATAAAACAGATAGAGAGAGAGTTTGCCAATATGGCCTCTCAGGTAACCAAAGAGTATCGCTACCAATGGCACAGCAAACTTAAATATACACTTTACTCGGCGCTTGTAACGCTATTGGCCATATCGGTATCGGCACTCTTCTTTTTTTCAGATATAGAGAGCCTGAATCATTCCAACCTCTCTATAATCCCCATAGTAATGATGTCTGCAATAGGCGGATTTATATCAATACAAACCGGAATAGAGACAAATCAGTTTCCGAAAGATTTTTCAGATATAATGATAGTGCTCTACTCTTTAGAACGTATGTTAGTGGCAATATTGTCGGGCCTGGTTGTGGTGGTGATTATAAAGAGTGGTTTAGCACTCGATATAGCCGGTATAAACCAGATATCTATCTATTACTATATGATATTTGCCGTAGTGGCCGGATATTGCGAAAAATTTGTCCCAAATTTACTGCTCTCCATAGAGCAAAAAAATAGTATAAAAATAGAGTAACAATAT
>DASRNO010000040.1:0-41679 GCA_035647375.1 Bacteroidaceae bacterium | reverse complement strand
TATAAAGACAAATGGGTTTCACCACCCGAAAAATATTTTAGTGAATCTCATTTAAATTGCTTTGGTATTTCGTTCTTTCTTGCTTCTGTTGAGGCTTTTAATAATAAAAATGGTTTTTTTGTTCTTGATGATGTGATTTCTAGCTTTGATACAAATCACAGGAAACGGTTTGCTGATTTGATTTTTGAAAAATTCTCAGGTTATCAAATAATCCTTCTTACGCACGAATGGGAATGGTATAATAATTTTGTTATTCCTTGGGCAAAGAAAAAGGGTTGGTTAATCAATGAAATAAAATGGACAGACAAAAGAGGAACTTATTTTGATACAGAACCCTCTGAATTAAAAGAAAGAATTGAAAACGGTTTAGCCAACAGTAAAATCTCAGATTTAGGCAATCCAATTAGGCGATACTTAGAGCATTCTTTAAAAGAAATTGCTGTTAACATTGAAGCCAAACTTGATTTCAGATATAATGATATTAATGAAAAAAGAATGCCTAATGAGCTCTTATTGGGCATAAGGTCGAAAATCAACAAATATAGTAAGGAACTTAAAGGAAAATCAACTCCAATAATTGAGCGTATAGAAAGTTCTTCAATATTAGGAAATTTACTATCACACGATAACCCTTTTGAACCTAAAATTGGAGATTTAAAAGCATTTTGGAAAGATATTAAAGAATTGGAAAGTGTTTTTTATTGTCAAGATTCTGATTGCAAAAAACAACAGATTTCCGTAAAATATTATGATAGTGTAGAAAAGAAAATAAGGTGTGGATGTGGTAAAACTAAATACGATTGGAAATAATAATCAATACGCAAGCACATTTGCAATTCGCACGAGCCAACCGCACAAAGCAAAAATTGCAAAAGAGCTTGCTTAACTATGAAATAAAAGTTTTCCTTCCCTTAAAAAAATAAAAACACAGTAGATGGTAAACAAAAGAATGATAGCTTTGAAAATTGACCAGCCTTTAACAATATTAAGAAATAAATTACTTTTTGGATATATCGTTACTGAAAATATTGCAGTGTTGTTACCAAAAACACTGTACTAGAAATTACCGAAAATACTGCAATCTTAATTACCGTTCGCTATTTGGCTTTTATTATATGCTGTAGATAAAAAATAGGTAAAACTGAAAAAATAATTGTAAGTTTGTAATCTATAATTTTCATCCCAAAAAGTTGCACTTTATGAAAAAGACATTTTTATCTCTATGTGGTTGCTTTGTGATAATGGCAGCAATGGCACAAAACGTCTCCGACCCTAAATATGGAGTTGGAGCAGTTCCTGAAGTGAATGGAAAGATTGTTTTTGAGAATAGTTTCAGCCTGTCAGACCTAGATAATGATAAATGTTTTAATGTGGCGCTTGCCTGGGCAAAAGGCCGTTTTGTAAGCCCAACTGTTATTAAGAGTGAAATAACCGAACAGAACAAAGAGGAGAGAACATACTCTTTAAAGGTAGAGGAGTACATTGTATTCAAAAACAGGCCTCTTACACTTGATCGTACTAGAATATATTATGACTTCGATGTAAGTATATTTAATAATATATGTACGGTTAAAATGTCAAATATCAGATATCTCTATGACGAGGATCGTAATGGTGGAATCAGATTTACTGCCGAAGAGTGGATAAATGACCAAAACTCTTTAAACAAGAAAAAAACCAGATTTTTAAAATCTACCGGTAAGTTCAGAATAAAAACCATAGATCTTAAAGAGCTGTTAAACAACCAACTTAAAGAGGCTGTAACCGGAAAATAATAGACCAGATCATAATATGGCTAAAAAAGATTTATACAATCTACTTGGAGTATCTCAGACTGCTACCGAACAAGAGATACGTGAGGCTTATCTAAAAAAGATAGAACAGTGCAACCTAACCAATAGGAGCAATGACTCCGAGTTGCAAAAAAAATGTCTACGTATCACTGAAGCTTATGAAATTCTCTCAGACATGGACAAAAGAGCTTTATACGATATACGCGGAATAAAGCGGAAAACTAGTAAAGTAAAAACAACAAATAAAGTCGATACAAAAAAAATAAAGAGTGTAAGAAATATTCTCAACAACCTGTTTCTCTTTGGCTCAGCTATTACAGTGATACTATTTGTGGTAAATATTATAACAGGCAATTCAACTCCTTTCTATTGGGCATGCGGAGTATCTCTTACTCTAAAAATAACAGAATACACTTTAAGACTATTTTCGTAATTATTTGTAAGTTAATGTATACAATTCGTCGGAATATTCTGAAAATAGCGCCTATGTTATCTGTCGGGGTATTGTTGGCGCTTTACAGCATAAGCTCTAAAGCTCAAAGCTCTCTTTCACTTAATCAGGACAATTTTTCCGGCGAATTTATGGACGGTAATATTAATCAAGTTCCCACAAAAGACTCTACCGTTATAGAGCGAGAAATTCCAAAAGAGTACTCACAATGGAGAATTGACAAAAACTCAGGATTAAATTTGGAAGCTAAAATAGACTCTTTTCAAAAAAATTTTCAAAATATTCATCTCACCGAAGGTGTTAATAAATCTTTCAATTATCTGGGAAATATGGGTTCGCCTAGATTGTCCAGAATCTATTTTGACAGAGAGGATTTTAATTCTTTCATTTTTGATGCCCCCTACGACTTTTTTATCAAAAACCCTTGGGATTTTAAATATACCGATACTAAAACCCCGCATATAAATCTGACCTATTTCAAAGCAGGCGATAAAAGAAGGGGCGAAGAGAGGATAAAGGGCTATTTTGCTGCTAATTTCAACAAAAAAGTTGGTATTGGAATTGATATGGACTACAGTGTAGGGCGTGGTAAATACACAAATCAATCAACCTCTTTATTCGACTCCCGTCTGTACGGTTACTATAGGGGAGATCTTTATTCAGTTACCGCAAATATCAATCGTGACGAAATAAAGATAGCCGAGAACGGAGGAGTTGAAGACGACAGATATATAACAAATCCTGAAGCTATGGCAGAAGGTAAAAAAGAGTACTCTCCCGAAGATATACCTGTATTGCTAAACGATACTTGGAACAATATTAAACGAAAACAATTTATGGTAACGCAGGTTCTAAATTTTAAAACCGACATAGAGGTATCAGATTCTATTCTTGATACAGTTTTTGTTTATAGAGAACAAAAGGTGGCCGGAATATTATCGCACTCTACAGAGATTGGTGGATTACAAAGACGTTATATAGCATACAATACACCGGCTAACTACTATCAATACAACTATCTGATTGACGATTCACTTGACATTACTAAAAATTTCTATGTAAACAACACTCTCAGTATCTCTATCTTAGAAGGTGTCTCCAAATGGGCAATTGTAGATTTTACAGCTTATATGCGATACCTGTTTAACCAATACAGCCAACCCGACACTCTTATATCAGGTAGAGATTCAGAGTATATAAAAGTAGAAAAAGAAACAGATTTTGTTATTGGAGGGATGGTTAATCGCTCTATAGGAGATATTGGAGATATTTCAGCTCAGGTTGAGACTGTTATTGCCGGCTACAATTTTGGCAATTTTTCAATAGGAGGTAAGGGACTTATACAGTTTCCTTTTTTAAAGGAGAAGGCAACTCTAACTACAAATCTAATTGTGAAAAACGAGAAGCCTGTATATTATTTCCGCAATTTCCACTCACAACACTTATGGTGGGATAACTCCCTTAATAATGAATTATCAACACGAATTAACTGCCATCTTAATATTGATCGTTGGCGAATTTCATTATCAGCGGGAATGGAAAATATTTACAACTATACCTATTTTGCCAATACAGGCAATGCTGTAACAATAGATAATCAAATAGTAATTCCGAATAATATTTCTGTCTTTCAGAAATCGGCTTCATTAGGGGTTCTAAATATAACTCTCAACAAACATTTTATTTTTGGACCTCTAAATTGGGAAAATAGTATTACATATCAAACTTCAAGCGATCAGAATGCACTCCCCTTGCCTGATTATAATATTTACAGTAATCTGTTTCTTAAATTCAACTACACAAAAATACTACGCCTAGAAATTGGAGGCGATATTACCTATTTCAACAAATATTATGCTCCTAATTATCTGCCCGCTTTAGGGCAATATCATATTCAGAACCTAACTAACAGGGAAAAGATTGGTGGATACCCCTTCATTAACCTATATGTAAACTGTTCTCTAAGAGGTGTTAGATTTTATGTTATGGGATATCACATTAACGAAAGTCTAATGGGTAATCGTAACTGCTTTATGGTACCCCACTACCCTATTAACCCTAGGTTGTTGAAAATTGGGATAAGTTGGACATTTTTTGATTAAGTAAAACTAATTTTTTATTATATGATTAAATGGGGATTTATTGGTTGTGGCCGGGTTACCGAGAAAAAAAGCGGACCTGCTTTTGCAAAGGCTGATGGATCATCAATTGAGGCAGTTATGAGCCGTGAGGCGGATAAAGCTGAATCTTACGCTAAAAGACATAACATTCCCAAATGGTATACAGATGCTCAGCAGTTAATAGAAGATCCTAGAGTAGATGCTGTATATATAGCTACTCCTCCATCTTCTCATGCTACTTATGCAATTATGTCAATGAAATCCGGCAAACCGGTCTACATTGAAAAACCCATGGCTTCGAGTTACGAGGAGTGTATGAGAATAAACAGAATATCAAGAGAGACGGGGGTACCCTGTTTTGTTGCTTACTATAGAAGATATCTGCCCTATTTTCATAAAGTTAGAGAGCTGACGTCACAAATAGGTAAGCTTATAAATGTTCAAATACGTTTTGCTCAACCTCCCTCTGAACTAGATTATAACGAAGAAAATAAACCATGGAGAATTATTCCCGACATATCCGGCGGGGGTTATTTTTACGATTTGGCTCCTCATCAAATTGATATAATTCAAGATCTTTTTGGATACATAATTGAGGCAAAAGGAATTAGCAGTAATCGCGCAGGATTTTACGAAGCCGAAGACAGTGTAAGTGCATGTTTCAAGTTCGAGACAGGTCTAATTGGTTCCGGTTCATGGTGTTTTGTAGCCGATGCCTCTGCTAAAGAGGATTGTATAGATATTATAGGCGACAAAGGATTAATCAGTTTCTCTGTATTCACTTTTAACCCCATCTCTTTTCATAACGAAAATGGAAGTTTTAA
The DNA here is from genome assembly GCA_035647375.1 of Bacteroidaceae bacterium. Classification (GTDB taxonomy): domain Bacteria; phylum Bacteroidota; class Bacteroidia; order Bacteroidales; family Bacteroidaceae; genus Colenecus. The sequence goes on along the minus strand of DASRNO010000040.1, from coordinate 36,491 downwards.
TTTTTCTATACCTAATCCTGAACATGTGCAATTTCCATTAGTTCAAGCGGTTGTAGACCATTTAAACAATAAATCCATCTGTACTTGCGATGGAATTAGTGCCACTCCGACTAATTGGGTCATGGATAAAATTCTTGGTAAAATTTAGCTCTATTTTTATAGCTGATAATAACACACAACAGGGCCTCCGAAATAGTAAATTCGGAGGCCCCGGTCTTTATCAAAATTTGAACTTATTAAAAAATGAATCCTGCTGTAACAACCATTTTTTTTCCATAGGTAGTATAATCAACCACTGGATCATCATTATACTCCCCCACGCTAAAAGCACTATTTTTTATACTGTGAACATAGGCCGCATCTATATAGAACTGTCCCCCCCAATAACCCGGCCTACCACAATAGCCCAGTCCAAAAGTAATATTATGCTGACTACCTATATTTTCATAATCAAAATCACAACGGTTCTTATTAAAATCAGTATCATTATTAAGATCTTTAAAGGCCGAACTTTTAAACATAGGTGACGTATAGTTATATCCCATCCTTAAACTCAATAGTCCTATGTTTTTTTCCACTCCCACCTTGAAATTGGAGAAAGATTGTAAGTCGTATTTGTTTTGATTGTTAATAAAATAACCATTCACCTTTATATCTGTACGATCGGCTTCTGTAACCTCGTATTCAGCTCCTATAGCCCAGGAATCTTTAATAGTTATACCTGTACTAATGTTCATAACCCACGGGGTTATAACTTTGAAATCGATAATATTGCTGAATAGTTTACCATCTTTCTGTACTCCTTCAAGAGCATATAGATAATCAGAATAAGATTGAGTCATATTGAACCATGTAGGGGTGCCAATCGAAAATCCTATTCTAAAAGATGATGATATTATTGGTCTTAATAATATGCCAAATTTTAAATTCCATCCATTTCCGTACAATTCATTCATACGGTCTAGCGATGTATAATCAGTGTTCTGAGTATATCCACTTTGTACAGGGTAATAATCGTAAAAATAGCCGTTTGCCCAATAGTTTGCATCAAACATCCCCAACGTTATCCCCCAAAAAAATTGATCGTAGTAGTTAAATGAGATATTAAAATTATAAGAGTTTATGCTACCATCCTCGTTATTTTCATAATCACGATAAACCAAATAGCCATTATTATCGCTAAAATCGTCAAAATAGGAGAAGCTTCTTTCAAAATCACCTATTCTCTTGTAAGAGAAAGCAAAATTAAAACTCTTCAGAGCGGACAACTGATTATAAACAGGGTTATAAATTACAAAAGATATATTATCAAATTGAGTTTTAAAACCTGTTATGTTTTCATTAGAACTATAACTAATATCATTTGACTTCAGTGGATTGTTCATTGATGTTTCTGTTCCACTAAAATATATTGACATGTTAACATCACTCTTATTGTACGTTCCTATTCCCGCCGGATTTGTAGACATTGTAGAAAGATCGCTTCCAAAAGCACTCATAGCTCCACCCATACCAACAAATCTAGCTGTTCCATTAAGATCCTCTCCTATCACTCTTGCTGCTTCGTACGAAGTTTGTGCATATAGGCCAGAACTTAATGCTACGGATACTATTATGGAGACAATTTTTGTTTTCATATTGTATTCTATAAATAATTATTAAACATTCCAGATTCAGGCTATTATTATCTTCGACTACTTGAAGCCGAACCACGCGAGCTAGAACTACTAGAAACACTGGGAGTAGCGACACGCGAACTGGAACTACTAGAAACACTGGGAGTAGCGACACGCGAACTGGAACTGCTAGAGACACTAGGAGTAGTGACACGCGAACTGGAACTTGATGTACCGATATTTGTTCTTGTCTGAACATCAGAGCCAGAGCTATTATCTCTGTTTATTATAGATCTTGATTCTGAAGGAGTTGTTACCACCCTACTATTTGTACTGCTAGGACGCGTGTAAGTTGTACCGGACTGAACACTTCTGACCGTACTCACCTCTGTCTCAATAATTCTAGAAGTAGAATTAGTTACCACATTCGAGCGGCTTGAGGCTCCGGGCGATACAACACGTACAGAAGATCCAGTACTAACACCGGATGAGTTTGTAGTTCTATCTGTACGGTCTGTCGGGCGCATGTCGGTTATAGTTCTACTTGATGCCGCTCTGCTATCTGTTTGGATAGATCTTGTAGAAGAGGGTCTTGAAGAAGATAGATCTCTGTCATTTCTTGAAACCCCCGAAAAACTATCTCTAATACCTCTACTAGATGAACCCGCTAAATTTCTGCTCCATCCGGTATTAACTGATCTGTTGGATACAAATGCAGACTCTGCTCTTGTAAAATATACCGGAACCCCTACGTATATAGGATTATACCAAGAGTTGTACCATGGTCCATACCATGTATTATACCAAATTCTGCTGTATAGGAAAGGTGATCCAATATAATAACTGTTAGGATACCAATTATAACCAAATGGATCTAAATACCAATCCATATTCCAATAGTAATCATATAAAGAATAAAACGACGAACCATATACCACATCCCAATAAAACGGACTGCTTATATGAAACGATAATCTAGGGCTCCTAAAACGGATCATTCTTAATGCATATTCATAATCCTGTGAAGCATCGTTATAACCTTCAGCATACGCTATATCATTACTCTTCTCTATGTAGACTGTATCTACCCAAACAGCGTTGTTGTCGGAATATGTTATTTCAGATGTAGGGGATGATGTAGAGGTGTTATTAGAATATCTCCTATTATATTCATCAATATCTCTTTCCATAGGATTATCAACAGGAGTAGAACTTTTGGATACAACACTACTTTGAATAGGAGTTTGAATAGAAGAGTGTTCTTCTACAGATGTTTGCTCCCATTCGGAATTTACGGAATATACGGAAGAAGCCGCATTATTTCCGGTAATGTATATATCGCTCCTTTGCGCTACAGAGAACATAGGCATTGTTCCCAAAAATAACCAGATAAATAATCGCTTTTTCATAACTGTAAATATTTAGTTTCACTACAAATATATACCCGGATATTCACTCATAAATGGGAAATTCCCTAAAAGAAAAGGGGAAATTCCCTAAATGTTATTCAAACTATCATCTCTTTTTGACAGTACGGGCAGATGTCAATTCATTAAATTCAAGAATCGAACCTCTAAATACATTTATATCGGTATGCTCTTTAATACCATCAATTCTACCCCTATCAGAAAACTGCCAAAAAATCCAATCACAATCTTTATCAATATTGTCAACATAGTAATGAGCTATCCAAAAATGGTATCTATCAAACTGAGGATTATCCAGATAACGTTTCTTAAATTTATAATTTGTATAAATAATGGGTTGTATTCCATAATATTCCTCTACTATATCGAGCCAAACCAATAATTCGCGCTGTAGAGCGGCTTTGTTGGCCCCTTTTTTTTCAATATCTACAACTGGAGGCAGATCACCTTTCTGAACTGTTACATTTTTTATAAAAAATTCTGCTTGACGGTTAGGCGATGTACCAGGATTATAAAAGTGATAAGAGCCGCATGTAAAACCTTGAGAACGAGCTGCTTCAATATTATTTTCATATCTGGTATCTTTATGGTTTCCCCCTTCGGTAGCTTTTATAAATACAAAACCTAACGGATAGTCACTTTCTCTAAACATACTTACCGTTGACCAGTCTATATTATCTTGATGATGAGACACATCTATTCCGTAAAGGGAATATCCATGAGGTATACAAATATCATATTCGGTTGAGCCATAGCAAGGTTTCCACCTATAAAAATATGGGCGAAAAAGAAAATAATAGGTTCCAAACCCAACAATTAAGAGAAATAAAAAAACACCTGTACAATGCAAAAGTGTTGATACGTCTTTGTGGCGATTACCACTCTTGGCTCTGGAAGCACTCTTGCGTTTATTGCTTTTTTTGCTGCCAGTTGTACCTTTAGCGGACGAATAAAAGGTTTTTTTTCCGGTCTTAGGCCTTTTAGAAACTCCTTTTTTTTTGTTACCGCTGCCCACCAAAGCACTCATGTTTTTATATCAATCTTTCTGTTCTAATTGTAATGTCTTAGTAGGTTGATCGCACACCTCGGTAGGACCAAAATACTGTATTGGACCGGGATAGACAAATTTCGTCTCACGCGCCCATTCATTACGCTGTGCCGCAAAAGTTTTAAACGGAGTACCATATATCTTAACCAGCGCCTTCTGAATTACCGGTTTCCACGTTCCGTGACGACGTTCAAGATTCATCATCATGGTGATTGGAACTCCTCCGGGTATCCATTTATCAGCGAGTAGTGTAGTGTTGCGTACCGAAGCCATATATCCAGTCTTACCACTCTCTATAAGTAATGATGCTGTATAGCCAAGAGAGTAGCAGTAGTCAGCATCAAAGTTGGAAGGAGCCGCACAACGACCCTCGTATCCAAAAAAATGATGCAGAGCAGCAAATTTTCCATTATACTTCCCCTCTTTCTTCCACTTTGCCAAACGGTTACCAACCATCTCTGAAAGCAATTTTTCAGTCTCAATCATGGAAACCTGCACATTTCCATGCGGATCGCGATCATAAGTGAGCTGTCTTGCTACTTCTACTGGTAGACTAGCGTAAGTGGCGGCATTGTCTTTAGAGAGATGCTCAAGAATAAAAGCTCTTTGCGCATCGTGTTCCACTTTTACAAATTCGTCGGCATTTATAACTAAAAATTCATTCAATTCAGCAATAAGTTTTTTTACCGCTGGTACAAACTCTATCAACCCTTCAGGCACTAATACTGTTCCAAAATTATTCCCATCGGCTGCACGAACCTGAACAATACGTGCTATCATATCTACAACATCATCTAGCGACATATTTTTCTCCTCAACCTCTTCTGATATTATACAACAATTGGGTTGAGTCTGAAGTGCACATTCAAGAGCTATATGAGAGGCTGAACGCCCCATCAATTTAATAAAGTGCCAATATTTACGCGACGAATTACAATCTCTCTGAATGTTTCCAATCAATTCTGAATAGACCTTGCAGGCAGTATCAAATCCGAAAGATGTCTCAACTAAATTATTCTTCAAATCTCCATCAATGGTTTTTGGACAACCAATAACCTGGATTCCACATTTTTTAGCGGCGTAATACTCAGCTAACACGCAGGCATTGGTATTTGAATCGTCACCACCTATTATCACCAATGCTTTGATATTTAGCTTCTTTAATATTTCCAACCCCCTTTCGAATTGCTCAGGATCTTCTAATTTTGTTCTTCCTGAACCAATCATATCAAACCCCCCGGTATTTCTGTAATCTTCTATAATTGAATCAGTGAGTTCCATATAATCATGGTTTATCAAACCGTCAGGCCCCATTTTAAAACCAAAAAGGAGCGAATTTTTATTTATTCGTTTAATTCCATCAAAAATACCAGAAATAACATTATGACCTCCGGGAGCCTGTCCTCCTGAAAGAATAACCCCCACATTTACCGGAGCTCTATTCTTCTGCTCGCCCTCGACAAATTGCACCAATGGCATTCCATAGGTATTGGGAAAAAGTTTCTGTATCTCCTCTTTATTTGCTATCGAACTGGTAGGATCACCCTCTTTTATTTTTGTATCACCTCTCAATACTGCCGGTAATTTAGGTTTATAGGTAGCACGCACAATCTCTAATGCACTTTTTGTTGTCATTTTAAAAATTATTTTATTAAAATTTTATCACTAGCCAATAAAAATATCTGAGCAGCAAAATTGGTCAAAAAATGGTAGAACCACAAACTATCAACATATAATTTTAGCACCATGTAGATAAATATTCATAACTTCAAAAAAGAGTATAACGATTAAATAGTACCATAACTTTGCTTTCATTACTTATTTAAACTAATAGAAACTGCTTTAAAATAAATTTAAAAAGCATTTGGCTGTTAACCAAATTGGCTGTTAACCAAGTTGAGCGTACTTTTGTCCGACCTAAAAATATTCTCTCATCTCTATTGATATTGATTTTTTACACCTGCTTGCTTTAATTTTAATACAACTATACTATTTTTAACCAGAGTGTAAAATAATCAAAACCTCTGTTTAAAAAGTAGGAAAATAGTTACAAAAAATGTATCTTTACGCATTATGGAGAATAAAATAAAGTTACTCTTTGTATGCCACGGAAATATATGTCGAAGCCCCATGGCGGAATTTATAATGAAAAAAATCGTTAAAGATACGGGAATGAATTCAAAATTTGAGATTGCTTCGGCTGCAACTAGTAGAGGAGAGATAGGAAGTTCTGTTTATCCTGGTGCTTCAATAGAGCTTTCAAAGAGAGGAATATCATGCAAAGGAAAAATAGCTAGACAAATTCGTAAATCAGATTTCCACTATTATGATAAAATAATAGTTATGGACAATATGAATCTTAAAAATATAAAACCATTTGCCGATAATTCAACAATAGAAAAAGTTTCTATGCTGATGGATTATACGGATACGCCAAAAGAGATTGCTGATCCTTGGTATACAGATGATTTTCAAACAACAGGAATTGAAATAAGTCGAGGCTGTGAGGGATTATTTAAACAATGTGTCCTAGAGTTATCTGAGCTATAATAATTTAGGTTCGATTTTAAAACGCCAAAAATTTAAACCATCAGGTTGGATTTTCTAATACAGAAATAATCATAATAGAATTTACGAAAGAGGCATTTTAACCCTTTTCAACCATCATTCTTAATATAAATTTCATTTTTTATATAGAGCATATTATATGAACTTTTTTGCTGCTGTTTAAATTTGTAGAAATGTTTTTATAATGAGCATAATAAACTATATAACAGATATTATGAAATCTTAAATTCTGATATGCCCTTTTTTTAATTGGCTATTGAAGGTTTAAAAAAATCTACCCAAAAATTAGTCTGCTTTATCTGAACATTGATAGTAGTATAAGCAAAGGTAAACCCACGAAAACAGACATTATATCTTGATGAAAAAAGACTTTTTTTAAGATCTGCTTAAAAAAATATTGTGTTTGTTGTAAATTTGCTTAAAAAATATTAGGTTTGTGGTTAAAAACAACTTGTTTATTTTCACGACTGTCTTAATTTATGAACAGGATAACAAAAATTAATGTTGCAATTCTGGTTATAACTCTGTTTTTTCCATCTTGTATTAAAAGAAGTTTTGAGAAAGAGAGACTTGATAATTATTTTGACTATTTGGAATCTGCGGATAAATTTATGGGTAACGCAGTAATCTCTAAAAATGGAATAATAATCTACTCCTACTCAGTCGGTTTTTCAAATATAGAGAGTAAAATAGAGACCTCCTCTTATTCGGAATATCTTACAGGTTCTGTCTCCAATATTTTCACCTCGGTACTAATTTTTAAAGCAGTAGAATTGGGCCTTATTAATATTGAACAGACCATACACTCTTTTTTTCCCAACATACCCAATTCAGAAATAATAACCATAGCCAACTTAATGTACCATCAAAGTGGTTTGCATGATCTATTTAACTCTGTCGATTTTTTTTCATGGAATACAAAGCCTCAAACAAAAGAGGAGATGCTTAATAGAATAGTCAAAGCAGGTGTTGATTTTTACCCTGGTGAAATATCTCAGTACAGCAACTCCAACTACATTCTATTGACATTAATTTTAGAGGAAATTTTCAATGCTCCCTACTCTAAAATTTTAAAAGAGTATATTAAAAAGCCCTGCGATATTAACAACACATACTATTACGGTAAAAACGACCTAAAAAAATATTTCTGTACCTCATATTTATATGTTGATTCTTGGGAAGTTGCTCTACTTACTGATACGTCGATTCCGCACGGTGCTTGCGGTATAATTTCTACACCTTTGGATCTGATCAAATTTAGCAATGCTCTGTTTAAAGGCGAGCTTATTAATTCAGAAAACCTAGAGCGTATTATGACCATTAAAGGAGATTTTGGTATGGGGCTTATACCTATAGAATTCAAAGGCAATATAGGCTTTGAACATATCGGGAATATTGATGGCTTCTCTTCCATGATGTTCCATTTTTCTAACCAAAATGTATCTATTGCCTTATGTTCTAATGCCATAAACCATAACATCAACGATATTATTCACACAATGCTCCTAGCTGCTTATAAAAAACCTTTTGATGTATCCAATAATAGTTTAATTACTCTGGCACCCTAATTAATTGAGTCTTACATAGGCCTTCTGTTTTTCAATAGAGCAGACTGATTGTTAATAAAAAAACATTCACTTTTAAAGTGAGATAAATTATATTACCACTCTATACCATCTTCTTTAAAAGCTATTATCTTTAACTTTTATGAATGTTATGAATTGAATATAAATAAGAGTAAAGTGATATGTTGTTGTTTTTTCCTAACTTTGCTTCATAACAAAAATGAATGGAAAATACATATTCCCTAGTCTATTTTAAATAACAAATTAAATATACGCAAGACAAATGGCAAATAGAAGATTATTAAAAAAGAATATCAACTCAATTATTATAGACCTTATCACAGAGTGTCTGTTTTATCAAGACATGGTTCCTAACGCCGATGTAAAAGCAGCAGATGATATTATCAGAGAACTTTTAAGTATAAACAATGATTTTTTAAGTAGAGTTAGCCATACCGAAAAGGGAAATGCCAAAGCCTATTACCGTGCCCTTACCTCCTCTTTTAATAAAGAAATTGTTAAAATTACAGATAAGATTGCTGAACTAAACAAGTGATAATCGTTTTTTTTGTATATGCATAAACGCCCATTAACTCTACTGCTAACTCTAGTTTTTGTCTTCTTAACTGCAGCACAGAGCTTAGATAGTACTGTCCGTTCAAGGGCAGACTGTTTTTTTAACTCTTACCAGAGTGAGTTTTTTTTAGGAAAAATTAAAATAAATAAGATAGAGATTGATCACGAATTACGAAAACTCAAAATTCATCTGAATGAAAATTTTTCATACCAGCTTCTACGATCAGAAATGGTAGATAGCATTTATCATGATTTGAGAAATATTCTGCCGGGTCCGGTGAATTATTATGATATATCTATATTCAGCAATAACCTTGAACTATCGGAATTGATTCCCAACCATTTACGCGATAAGATAGATCAGAATTATCTTTGGGGAGATATCAAGTACACAGGTGAGCCATGGGTACACAATATATCATCACCTAACAAAGTAACTAAAGGGTTAAACAACACTCATCTGTTTATAACACCCAGTCATGGCTACTATTATGACTTAACAAAAAATATCTGGAAGTGGCAAAGACCAGCCCTATTCGGTACCCGTGAGGACCTTCTTTCACAATCTTTTGTATATCCTTATCTAATACCTATGTTGGAAAATGCGGGAGCGGTTGTCTATTCCGCACGAGAGCGAGATTGGCAAATTAACTCAGTTGTAGTTGATAACAAAGACCTAAGCTCTCAATATAAAGAGGTAAATGGTAAAAAAAATGTTTGGCAATCAAGATACAACGGAGGTTACTCTACCGATTCTATGAGAATTATTAACAACGATAACTCTATCTCGGTAAGAGTTGTTGAGACTAATAAAGGTAAAAATGCATCTAAAGCTACCGCTTATTGGATTCCGGAGATTCCACAGAGTGGAGAATATGCAGTTTATGTAACATATCAGTCCTATTATAACAGTATAGAAAAAGCACAATACACCGTTTTTCACAAGGGCGGATCAACAGTATTTTATGTTAACCAGCAGATAGGAGGGGGAACATGGGTTTATCTTGGCACTTTTCTCTTTGACCAAGGTAATAACTATCACGGTATGGTTGTTCTTAACAATAACTGCCAAGAGGCTGGTGTGATCTGCGCCGATGCTGTGCGGTTTGGAGGTGGTATGGGTAATGAGCAAAGAGCCGGTGTAATAAGTGGAAAGCCCCGTTATGCCGAAGGTGCACGTTACTATTCCCGATGGGCTGGAGCTCCTGACTCAATCTATTTAAAATATCAAGGTACCGACGATTACCGAGAAGATATTCAGACTCGTCCCCGTATGCTTAACTACCTGTCTGGCAATTCTCTATTCAATTTTAACGAAAATGGCATCCGAGTGCCTATTGAGCTCTCCTTCTCTTTTCACACCGATGCCGGTGTAAAAGAGGGCGATTCTATTGTAGGCTCTTTAGGAATATATACAACCCTACACAATGATGGTATGCTAAATTCCGGAGTTTCACGTCAAGTTTCCCGCACACTGGCAGACATGGTTCTTGATGGTCTTAAACAAGATATAGAGACAGGCTCTACACTTCAGTGGGAATTGAGGGGTCTTTGGGATAAAGATTATTGTGAGAGCCGAGAACCGGCTGTCCCTTCTATGATTTTAGAACTTCTTTCACACCAAAATTTCAATGATATCAAATTGGCCCATAATCCCAATTTTAAGTTTTTAACCTCAAGATCGATATACAAATCCATTCTCAAATATGTGAACTTCATGCATCAAACAAGTTATGTAGTTCAACCATTATCGGTAAGAGATTTTATGATAGAAATAGAAAAAAATCGCTCTTTAAATCTTTCATGGCAGGATACACCAGATTTTAACAACCCGGATTCTAAGCCTGATAGTTATATACTATATACAAAAATTGATAACCAAGGCTTTGACAATGGAGTGTTATTAAAAAACAACTACTATACCTTCAATCCATCTCCCAATGTTATATATAGCTTTAAGGTTACTGCTGTAAATAGTGGTGGAGAAAGTTTCCCATCAGAAACTCTATCGGCTTTTATAGCTCCTAATAGCGAAGGCTGCGCATTGATAGTAAACGGATTTCAGAGATTGAGCGGACCTGCCGTTATTGAAACCGATTCCCTTATTGGATTCGATATTCTTGAAGATCCTGGTGTCTCTTATATATCTTCTCCACTATTATGTGGTATCCAAAAAAAATTCGATAAAAATGCTCTTTTCAACGAAAATGATTCAGCCTTGGGATTTAGCGATGATGAATTTGATGGTATGATTGTAGCGGGAAACAGCTTCAACTATCCATATACTCATGGAAAAGCAATAGCCGCAGCTAAGAATTTCTCTTTTACCTCATGCAGCAGAGATGCTCTTGAAAAGGGTCTTGTCAATCTTAAAGACTATCTATTTGTAGACTTGATATTGGGTTTGCAGAAGAGATCTACAGAAGATTCAATATTTAATAAAGATTATTCTACATTCTCTGACCCTATGAAAAACCAGATCTCCACTTACTGTAAAAATGGAGGTAAGCTACTTGTTAGCGGTTCATACATTGGAAAAGATATGTCTTTAAACGAAGCAGATAGAGATTTCATTAAAAATATTTTGAAATTTGAATGGAAAACTTCTATATCCGATTCCAACGAGGTAGAGGTTAAAGGGCTCAATGATACCTTCAAGCTTTACAGAAAACTTAACAGCGAACATTATGCTGCTACCCGTCCGGATATTATACACCCCACCAAAGAATCCATACCAATTTTTGCATATGCAACAAGCTCATATTGTGCTGGAGTGGCCTACAAGGGAAGCGATTATAGTGTAATTTCATTGGGGTTCCCTTTCGAGGTAATTATTGACGAACAATCTAGAGAAAAAATTATGCGTTCGTTTATTAAATATATTACTGATTAACTATAATTATTCCAAAATGAACAAAATACAGGCCAACCCATCCGGAACCAGAACTATTCAAGTATCCGAAGAGAATTTACGTACAATTAAGAAGTATCAGCTTTTCCATCTCCTTATAGACAGTAACGGTATAGTAACTGAGCAGATTTTAGAAAAACTCAAACTTACCATACGCTCTCTACTAACCTCTCAAAAGGGCAATAACAAGGAGTTGCTCGATCTTTGCATAGATGTTATTTATCACAGTGATATGAAGGTTTTCGGATTGCATGAACTCATCAAGCTCTACAATAAATGGAATAATAACTCACTGAAAGTGGTAGAAGAGTAATTCTAAAAATGTCTACTTGGCTTCCAACGTCTAAAAAAGAGTGTGAACGGCTTGGCTGGAAACAACTTGATGTAATTATTTTTAGTGGCGATGCCTATATTGACCACTCCTCTTTCGGAACAGCTGTTATTGGACGTGTACTAGAGTCACTAGGATTACGTGTGGCTATAGTTCCCCAACCAAACTGGCAAGACGATTTGCGAGATTTTACTAAACTGGGTGCTCCCACTATGTTTTTTGGGGTAACTGCCGGTTGTATGGACTCTATGGTTAATCGTTACACTGCTAACAAAAGATTTCGTTCCGAAGATGCTTATACTCCTAATGGAAGACACGACCAACGGCCCGATTATCCATCTATTGTTTACACAAACATATTAAAAAAACTCTATCCAGATGTTCCAGTTGTACTTGGCGGGATAGAGGCCTCAATGCGTCGTCTTACTCACTATGACTACTGGCAAGACAAACTACTACCAAGTATTCTTATAGATAGTAGAGCAGACTATCTTGTTTATGGCATGGGTGAGCAACCTATTACTGCTATAGCTAACACTATAAAAGAATTTGGTAAAAAGAGTAAAGCTCACATACAACAATTACCTCAAGTATGTTTTGTTTGTAACAAAGAAGATATACCCAACAGAATAAAGGAGAAAGATATTATTCTCCACCCACATTCCGAATGTATTACAGATAAACTTAAACAGATATTAAACTTCAAATTGATCGAGACCGAATCTAACAAAATATCAACAAATAGAATAATACAGGAGACTAACGGACTATATGTGGTGATAAATCCACCATGCCGTACTATGACACAAAAAGAACTTGATGCTGTATACGATTTACCTTTTACCCGCTTACCACATCCTCGATACAAGGGAAAACGTATACCTGCATACGATATGATACGTCACTCTGTTACAATACACCGAGGTTGTTTTGGAGGTTGTTCGTTTTGTACAATATCAGCACATCAGGGAAAGTTTGTTATAAGTCGTAGTCAAAAGAGTGTTATCAGCGAAGTTGAATCTATTACAAAAATGGAGGATTTCAAGGGTTATATTTCAGACCTTGGAGGCCCTTCGGCTAATATGTACAATATGACGGGAAAAGATAAAATAATTTGTACTAAATGCGAGCGTCCCTCCTGTATATACCCCAAAATATGCAAGAATCTTAACACAAATCACAAATCCATAACAGAACTCTATAGTGCCGCCGACTCAGTACCTGGAGTAAAAAAAACTTTTATAAATAGTGGCATAAGATACGATCTGCTTATGGATATAAACGGAAATATAACAAGCAAGTCGGCTAAAGAGTATACAAAAGAATTGATTACAAAGCATGTAAGCGGCCGTTTAAAAGTTGCTCCGGAACATACAAGTCAAAAGGTGCTAACACATATGAGAAAACCATCTTTTAACAAGTTCAAAAAATTCAAACAGGTTTTCGATAGATTAAATAATGAAAACAATCTTAATCAGCAACTAATACCCTATTTTATAAGTAGTCACCCTGGTTGCTCAGAAGAGGATATGGCCGAATTAGCTGTCATTACCAAAAATATGAATTTTCATCTGGAGCAGATACAAGATTTTACTCCTACTCCAATGACACTAAGTACAGAGATTTTCTATTCGGGAATAGACCCTTTCACCATGAAGAGTGTATATTCGGCTCGTACACAAAACGAAAAATTATCACAGAGACAATTTTTTTTCTGGTACGATCCACTACAACGCAAAGAAATAATAGCAAAATTACGGCGTCTTAAGCGTTTTGATTTAGTATCACAACTTTTTAATAGATCTTAATCCCAGGGGGAAAATAACCACAACAAAAAACCCAAGTTTTTAATCGAGATGGTTGGCAATTACAAGGCTCCATTGTGGTTTTTCACCACAGTGTTAATTTCCATGCACGGCACGTAAAAAAAAGCGCCCGAATTTTGTACGGACGCTTTCAATTTATTCTATTCTTTTTATTCGGTCTCTAAAATATCCTCCTTTTCTTCCTCCTGCTCATGAATATCGGTTTTTTCTTTGAGATCCTCATTATTCTTTTTTGCAAGGTATTCTGGTAAGCTTAAACCCGCCAAATTGAAAAGATCAGACATTGGAGGAATTGATTTCATTAATCCTGACAAAAAATTGGCTGTTGAGCCTTTACCGTCTATACTGTTTCCTGAATCCCATACTGTAACTTGATCTATGTTTACACCCTTGATAGCCTCTACTTGAGTTTTAACAAGTTCCGGTAATTTCTCGGACAGTAACAACATAAAAGCTTTATTAGCATCTCCACCTGCGGCATATACCATTTTTTCATAACCTGAGGCCTGTTTGGTGAGTATTTCAAAATATCCCTTTGCCTCTGCCTCCATTTTTGCAAAAATAGCATCAGCTTGACCTTTAGCGTTTACTCTGATTCTCTCAGCCTCAGCCTCAGCCTCAATAATAACACGTTTCTTATCTATCTCTTGAGCAACAAGAATGTTAGCCTGCTGGGTAGAGCGTTCACGCTCAGCACGTGCTAATTCGGCATCGCGTTCTGCAAGATAAGCATCATGTAACGCCTTAGCCTGCTGAACTTTTTCGGCTGTAACAGCAAGCCTTAAAGCCTCAGCCTCTTTTTCTCTACGTATAGCATCAGAATTGGCTATATCAATCCGGGCATTATTCTCTCCCTGTACAGCCACTGCATTTGCTTGCGATGTTTTAATACGGGTTTCACGCACTGCCTCGGCCTTACCAATCTCACCATTTCTATCCTGTTCGGCTACACTAACTTTTGCCTCATTAATAGCCTTAGCAGCAGCCTCTTTTCCTAAAGCCTGAATATAACCCGACTCATCCTTGATATCAGTAACGTTAACATTTATAAGCCTTAGACCAATCTTTTTGAGTTCAACCTCCACATTTTTAGAAATATATTCCAAAAAAGTATCACGATCAGAATTTATCTCCTCTATGCTCATTGTGGCTATTACCAAACGTAACTGACCAAAAAGGATATCACGTGCAAGCTCCTGAATCTCATCGGGAGTAAGTCCAAGCAGACGCTCCGCTGCGTTGTTCATACTCTCTGATTCTGTTGATATACCTACAGTAAAACGGCATGGTACATCTACCCTAATATTCTGCCTGCTAAGCGCATTTGTCAAATTGGCATCTATTGAGATTGGGGTCAGACTAAGGTAAGCATAATCTTGAATAACCGGCCACACAAATTTACCTCCACCATGAATGCATCTGGCTGAACCAGCACCAGTTTTCCCATACACTACAAGAATTTTGTCCGATGGACATCTCTTATAGCGTTTGATAATAGTTGCAAATAGAACAAATAGCAGTACAATAGCTATAACAATAATGTAAGAAATTTCCATATAAATATATTATTTAAGTGTCATCAGATTATTTTTTCAACAAGCAAGGTCTCTTTACCTATCACACCTATTATTTTGGCTTCCGAACCTGTTGGAAGCTCTTCGCCATCGGTTATAGCATCAAGTTCACGGACCGAACCTTTAACGCTAAACTGTATCTTACCCTTTCCTTTACGTAAAGCGGGTATTCTCAAATAAACATATCCTGATACGCCTATAGCATCCTCTATTTTAAACGTATTGTCTTGCGCCAGTCTCATCATTTGAGTAAACATTAACACAAATGCAGCCACAAACAAAAGACCTACAAAAACAGAAACTATCTGCAAAAGAAACGCCGAAGCAATTTTTTCATATATAATTACTCCCGTCCAGCCATAACCTAGCAAAAAATTGATAAGATTACGGAAAGAAAAAAGACCTGAAAAACTACCATCATCAAGACTATCTACTCCTGAAGTCTCAATATCAGAATCAACTCCAAGCCCGATAAAAGTCAAGATTGTCTGAATTACAAACACCAGACTTGCCAAACACGCAATAATCCAAAACGTCCTGGCTGTGTTATCCATAGCGTTAAATACATCTATCATAGTGTTCCAGTTTTTATAGTATTACATAGCAACCGTATTGCATACGGTCTATTACATATAAGAGTCGCACTTTATCTGGAAGTGAGCTTTAGGATGCGAACATACAACACACATATCCGGTGCTTTTTTGCCTATTACTATGTGTCCACAATTGGAACATTGCCAAATTACAACATCCTCTCTTATAAATACACGATCAGTATTCATATTATTAAGCAGGGCAAGATAACGCTCTTCATGTTCTTTCTCAATGGCCGCAACACCCCTAAAAAGTTTAGCTATATCTTTAAAGCCTTCATTGTCAGCCTCAACAGCAAACTTAGCGTACATATCTGTCCATTCATAATTCTCTCCCTCAGCCGCCGATTTAAGATTATCAGCAGTGCTACCTATTCCGTTTAAAAGTTTGAACCATATTTTAGCATGCTCTTTCTCATTATTCGCCGTCTCTTCAAAAAGTGAAGCTATTTGTACAAATCCCTCTTTTCTTGCTTTAGATGCAAAATAGGTATACTTGTTTCTAGCTTCTGATTCACCAGCAAACGCCGTTTTTAAATTTTCCTCTGTTTTTGATCCTTTCAATTCTTTCATAATTACAAAAATTTATTGAGCTTGTTCATAAATTTAAGAGCGTAAATGTACTTTATAAGTTCTACAGATGCAAGAAAAAACTGGTTTTTTTATATAATAATTAGTTTTTGTCTTAATCAGGAATTAAATTAGAAAAAAAGGGTTAGGCGAATTTATTTATACACTCATAATGGTTAACTTTGTCATTTACATCAAAAGAAGGTAATGTTATGGATCTCACTATGTACGATATTCTTCTGCAGTTGCCACTATTTCAAGGCATGAGTAATGCAGAATTCACAAATTTGTTGAACAAGGTCAAATTTCACTTTACTAAACATGTTAAGGGTGAAAAGATAATTAAGGCTGGAGAAAAATGTGAACAATTCGTGTTTGTTATTAACGGAGATGTTATAAGTGAAAGATTTTCACACTCTGTAGAATTCTCTTTTATAGAGACACTGTGCGCTCCTGTTCTGATAGAACCATACTCTATTTTTGGATTCAACCCCGCTTTTACCAGTAATTATATAGCTAAAACTGATGTCTCTATATTGAGAATAGAGAAAAACTACATCTATTCGGAGCTTGGGAAATTCAACATTTTCATAATGAACCTGCTTAATGCTATTAGTTACAGAGCACAAACGCAAGGAGACAAAATCTGGAACCATCCCGTATTACCTCTAAAAGAGAGGATAATAAAATTTGTAGTAGATCTCTCAGAAGTACAATTTGGCGAGAAATCACTCAAAATAAAGATGGAAGATCTAGCACAAATAATGAACGAAACACGTCTAAGTGTCTCTAAAACATTGAACGAACTGGAGTCCGAAAACAAGATTATTCTTAAAAGAAAAGAGATTATTTTCCCATCTATTGAAAACCTTATTAGTTAAATAATATTCACTCTCTAGCTTAATGGCAAACAGAAATAAATTAATCGAACTGGACAAAAAATATATCCGTATGGCTATGATATGGGCTGAAAACTCATATTGTGAAAGGCGAAAAGTAGGAGCTCTGGTGGTTAAAGATAAAATGATAATATCAGACGGATATAATGGAACTCCTACTGGTTTTGAAAATGTTTGCGAAGACGAAAATGGCGTATCTAAACCCTACGTTCTCCATGCCGAGGCTAATGCAATAACAAAATTAGCCAAGTCAAGCAATAGCAGTGAAGGGGCTACAATGTACTGCACTGCGTCGCCATGTATAGAGTGTGCAAAACTTATAATACAATCCGGAATAAAGCGAGTCGTATACTCCGAACAATATAGGCTTACAGACGGGGTAGATCTTTTAGTAAGAGCGGGAGTAGAAGTTGTATATTTAGAGATGTTTGTATGAATAAGACACATAAAACTATATTGATAGTGGTACTATCAACCCTAACTGGTTTTTTTATAGGCACTAACCTAGTTAATAACTTATGGAAAAAACAGGCTGTTAAGATAGATTACGCCATCAAATCCAATAATAAAAGTAACAAAATCAGTGCTCTAATTTCTGCTATAGACCAGATGTATGTTGATTCTGTAAATGTAGATACAATAGTAGATAAAGCTCTGCCAGTTATTCTTAAGGAGCTGGATCCACATTCAGGATACTATCCGGCCCAACTAACAAAAGAGAGCAATGATGAATTGCACGGGAGTTTTTCCGGTATTGGAATTCAATTCTCTCTGCGCGACGACACTATACATGTAAATAGCGTAATAAAGGGCGGTCCAGCCGAAAAAGTGGGGCTTAAAGCTGGCGATCGTATTATATATATTAACGATACTCTATTCGCTGGAAAAAAAATGCTAAGTGAAGATGTTGTTAGAAGATTGAAAGGCCCCGACGGAAGCGAGGTAGATGTGGGAATCAGCAGATTTGATGAACCCAATATACTCTATTTCACAATTGCCCGTGGACCTATTCCAATCAAAAGTGTTGATGCCGCATATATTATAAGGGATAATATAGGGTATATTACAATTAACAAATTCGGAGAGACCACTTATTCAGAAATGATGACATCTCTATCCCAACTTCAGAAAGAGGGCTGCAAAAAACTAATTGTAGATTTACGAGGTAACACCGGCGGTTATATGGGAACAGCCATTTTAATGGCTAACGAATTTCTACCTAAGGGACAGATGATAGTCTACACTAAAGGACTTCATAGCAGACAAACATCTGAATACGCCAACGGTAAGGGTAGATTTCAAACAATACCACTTACTGTGTTAATCGATGAAACATCTGCTTCGGCAAGCGAAATTTTTGCAGGTGCTGTTCAAGACAATGATCGCGGTTATATTATTGGACGCCGCTCATTTGGTAAAGGACTAGTTCAACAACCCATTGATTTTTCTGACGGCTCAAGCGTAAGATTAACAATAGCCCGTTATTATACGCCCTCTGGTAGATGTATACAAAAACCATACGATAGTGGAGACGAGGATTATGCTATGGATCTATTTAAACGGCTACAACATGGTGAGTACTTCTCTGCCGACAGTGTAAAACTAAACGAAAGTGAAGTTTTCAAAACCAAATCCGGAAGAACCGTATATGGTGGTGGAGGTATTATGCCCGATTATTTTGTACCACAAGATACAATAGCTCACTCTGTTTTTTACATTGAAGTGGTCAGAAAAAGCCTAATAAACAAATTTGCATACAACTATGTAGACTTGAATAGAAAAACGCTCTCTGCATTCGAAGAGCAGGAAAGCCTAATAGATTTTCTAAACAACGATAATGTGATTGAACAATTCATAAATTTTGTTGTCGAAAATCGGATAAAAAGCCCCACCTATAAAGATTCAGAAGCAGTCGAACAGATAAAACGTATAATACTTGCCAACATTATATATAACATACTCGATACACAAGAGTATATAAAGTATGTGAACATCGATGACAGCACTGTACAAGAGGCAGTAAAAATATTAACAGATTATACGGGTATTAACCAATAGAGAGTAGAGACAACTATACCGTTTCTCTATTTTATAACAATCTTAACTATTACCTGAGCTCCCACACTCTCGTTCAATCTTTTTACTAAAGCCGTGCGTTTCATCATAAGCTCATTTTTAAGAGCCGCCGAAGATATATTAACATAAAGGACCTGATTGTAAATTTTCAAATTAGTAGTATAACGGGATACTGTATTCCCCAAAATAGTATTCCAAGCCTGCACCAACCTAAACTCGTTCAAAGGAGTTTCCAACCCTGACTCACGTAAATATTGATAAACTACATCACTTATTGGCCGGCTTCTGGTCTTTTTCATATTACCTTTCCATATTCAACAGTAAAACATTTGTACTCTTTTCCCGTTCCCTTTAACATATTATCCAGATTTGTGCGATTAACATCTGTTATAAAAATCTGCCCAAATCTCTCGTCCGATACTATATTTAATATTTGTTCTACCCGCAAGGCATCAAGTTTGTCAAAGAGATCATCAAGAAGAAGAATTGGTTTTTTATCAGTAGACATTTCAGACAAATATAGATACTGAGAAAGCTTTAAAGCCACTAAACAGCTTTTATTCTGGCCTTGAGATCCCTCTTTTTTAATTGGGTATCCATCGAGAGTTAGAATAAGATCGTCCTTATGAATTCCCCTCAAAGAATAACCCATAATCCTCTCTTTCATTCTGAAATCTTTGAATTGTTCAAGTAGACTACCCTCTTCGACATGTGATAAATACTCAAATTCCACATTCTCTCTTTTCGCTCCTATAGCAGAGTAAACAGACCGGAATCGAGGTTTAAGACTCTCTACAAACTCTCTTCTTTTATTATATATTATACTACCTGAACGAGCCATTATCTCCTCCCACACCAAATAAAGCTCGTCGTCTACTTCATTTTCATTATTCTGTTTAAGAAGTGTGTTACGCTGGGTTAAAGCTCTTCCATACTCTATCAAAAGTGAAAGATACTCCCTATCGTGTTGAGAAATGACCATATCAAGAAAACGTCTTCTCTCATCACTGCCTCCCTCTATAAGAGACGAATCAGCAGGCGATACCATTACTAGAGGAATAACCCCCATATGATCAGAAAAACGCTGATATTCCTTATCACCGCACTTGAATCTCTTTCTTTTTTTTGGCCTTACACTGCTACTTATAATCAAACTCTCTCCCAAATCTGTTTTATATTTTCCTTTTAACATAAAACAGTCTGCACCGTGGTAGACTATTTGCGAATCAATAGGATTAATAGCACTTTTGCAAAATGAAAGGTAATAAATTGCATCTAGCAGATTGGTCTTA
Source organism: Bacteroidaceae bacterium (assembly GCA_035647375.1). GTDB lineage: Bacteria > Bacteroidota > Bacteroidia > Bacteroidales > Bacteroidaceae > Colenecus. Next base: position 15,619 of record DASRNO010000040.1, on the reverse strand, counting down.
CCTACTCCATTATCGCCAGTGAAATAATTTATCTTTTTAGAAAAATCAAGCTCCAAATGCTTAAAATTTCTATAATTCAATAATGACAATTTACTTATATACAAACTCTTTTTTTTGCTAAGTTAAGCCCACTTTTCCTAAATATAAAATGAATTTTAGAGAATTTATTTCAGTGATACGAAAAAATGAGTAATTTTGCATCCGCTCAACAAAACAAGGAATATTTTAATTCAGGCTAAAAATGGCAAAAAAAACTACAAAACCGGCTATAAAGGAGCCACAAGTAAATATTGAAGAGGCTATATCTCGTTCGGAAACTTTTTTCCAAAATAATAAAAATACAATTTTTACCGTTTTTTCGGCTATTATTGTTCTGATTGTAGGAATAATGCTCTACAAATCTAAAGTAGTTGCTCCACGCGAAAACAGGGTGGCAGAATATCTTTTCCAGGGAGAAAATTATTTTATAAATGGTGAATTTGAGTTGGCACTTGAAGGCGACGCTTATGATTTTCTAGGATTTATTGAAATAGCAGACAACTATTCTAACACTAATGCAGGAAATCTTGCCAAGGCTTATGCCGGTATATCTTTTGCCAAGCTTGATAGTTTTGATATCGCCATAAAATATCTATCTAAATTCAAGGGAAAAGACCAAATGGTTGCTCCTTCTGTATTAGGAGCTCTTGCAGATTGTTATGCATCGACCAACCAACCTATTAAAGCGGCAGAGACATTCAAAAAAGCAGCCAAAGTTGCAAATAACAATCTGCTTAGCCCCTATTTCCTTTTCCAGGCAGGATTAGTTTATGAATCTATGGAAAAAACCAAGAAAGCGATAGATATGTTTAATCGTATTAAAAATGAATATCCTAGCTCTTTACAGGCTGCTGATATAGAAAAATATTTAATAAGACTATCTAACAGATAAACACTGTTTATCTGGGCAAATTCCAGAGTGGCCAAATGGGGCAGACTGTAAATCTGCTGTCTTTAGACTTCGGTGGTTCGAATCCATCTTTGCCCACACTCTTCTGTTTTTTATTACTTTTACATATTTTTTTTACATCCACTTAAAGATGTGAAAAATTATATCTATTTTTGAAGCAAAGCAACTAACTATGTAATTGTATGAAATTCAAAACTAACCAACTTTTATTAACTACTGTTTTACTTTCTTGTTTTAGTAACTATTTTTATGCACAAAACTCAACACTAAAAGAGGCATATAAAGAAGCTTTTAAAATTGGATGCTCTGTTAATGGCTCTATAATTCAGGGGTTTGATAAACAATCCCAGGAAATTGTTATTAGAGAGTTTAATTCAATTACTTCCGAAAATGATATGAAAGCTGAATCGTTGCATCCCAGACCTGATGTCTGGAATTTTGAAGCAGCAGACAGATTCGTTCAGTTTGGCAAGGATAACAATATGTTCATTATTGGTCATACTCTTATATGGCACAACCAAACTCCCGACTGGTACTTTACAAACAACCAAGGAGAGCCTAAAAGTAAAGATGAAATGATCGAATTTATGAGAAACTACATTGAAATTGTAGCAGGTAGATACTCAGGTAAAATAGATGCATGGGATGTGGTTAACGAGGTTATTGACAACGATGGTACCTATAGGCCCACTACGTGGGTAAATAGCTTTGGCAATGGCGACGAGATGGTCAAAATGGCGTTCAAATTTACAGAACAGTACGCCCCGGGAACAGAGTTGTACTATAACGACTTCAATGCCTGGCGTCCAACAAAACGAGATGGGATTGCCAGGATGATTAGAATGTTACAAAAAGAGGGAATAAGAGTAGATGGGATAGGAATGCAAGGTCACTGGGGCTTAAATTTTCCAAAAATTGAATATATAAAAGCCGCCATAGATACATTTGCCTCGCTTGGTGTAAAAGTGATGATAACAGAGCTGGATGTTGATGTATTACCACTTACAAGAGAGGGACAAATAATTGGAAAAATTATGAGCGATCCTCAATTCCAACTGGAAGAGTTCAAAACCTATTTAGATCCCTACAGAGAGGGACTTCCTGAAAATGTAGAACAACAACTTACAGATAAATATGCCGAACTGTTCAAGATTTTTTACGACCGTAAAGAGTATATAGACCGTGTAACCCTATGGGGAGTACATGATGGTATGTCATGGAAAAACGGTTATCCTATACCGGGACGAATTAATTATACCCTTCTTTACAGAAGAGACAGAACACCCCGTCCGGCATTTGAGGCTGTTTTAAATGTGCCTAAAAAAGAGTAAGAATAAGTGGTAACGGTAAAAAAGTAGTGCAATATACTGGTATATTGCACTACTTTTTTTAATCTTTCTCTTGTATAATAATAGAAAAATTATCTTTACGTTATGATAAAAACGAAATTAGTATACCTGCTGCCACAGCCGATCCAATTACTCCCGAAATATTACTCGCCATACAATAATTGAGAATAAAGTTTTTAGAATCATGCTTCAATGCTATTTCATTAGCCACTCTGGCAGCCATAGGAACAGCACTCAAACCTGTTGCTCCTATAAGTGGATTAATTTTCTGTTTAGAGAGCATATTAAAGAGCTTAACCATTAATATTCCACCCGATATAGAGAGACAGAAAGCCAAGAATCCACCAGCAAGAATCCCCAGAGTTGTCCAGTTAAGGAATGCACTAACAGTCATAGTTGCACCAACACATAATCCTAAAAAGATTGTTGCCGTATTCATTATACCATTACCAGCGGCACCTGCTAATCTAGAAGTATCACTACCAATCTCTTTAATAAGATTTCCAAACATTAGCATACCTACCAAAGGTACAGCCGATGGAATAAGTATAGCTACCGCTGTAGTAACAACTATAGGAAAGATGATTTTTAAAAGTTTCATATTTTTAATCTCTACTCTCTTTCCCGCCAATTGTTCCTGTTCTTTCATATTAATCTTCAACTCTTTATCGCTACACCAAAAATTCACAACCATCGGTACAATAACCGGGACAAGAGCCATATATGAATATGCAGCTATAGCAATAGGTCCCAGTAAATGGGGAGCCAACTTAATAGTGGTGAATATAGAAGTAGGACCATCAGCACCACCAATTATTCCAAGCGAGGCAGCCTCTTGAGGTGTAAATCCAACAAGAAGAGCAAACAAAAGTACAGCGAATATTCCCATCTGAGCAGCTGCACCAAAAAAAGAGAGCTTTAGGTTTCGCAGCATTGGGCCAAAATCTGTCATAGCACCCACTCCCATAAAAATAATTGGTGGTAAAAAACCGGTCTTGATTAGCGAATAATAGAGAAAATTCATCAGACCTAACTCATACGCAATATCATGTAACGGCATATCCCATATACTCTTCATAACTCCATTTACCATAACCATACCGTTTTCATCGGCCTGTACCACACCCATTTCTCCACCCGGAAAATTAGCCAGAAGAATACCAAAAGCTATTGGCACCAATAATAATGGTTCATATTGTTTTTTTATACCTAAATATAGCAACACAAAACTTATAACATACATAACAAGATAACTCGGCTCAGCAAAAACATCGCTCAAAGCAGTCATCTCATACAATTTCTGAAATATATCATTCATAATTATCCTATTTTTATAAGCACATCATCCTCGAAAACTGTATCACCCGGACGAACACAAATCTCCAAAATGGTTCCGGAAAACTCTGAAGGAATAGCATTGTATGTCTTCATAGCCTCAATATAACAGATTACATCACCCTCATTTACCTTATCACCAACTTTAAATACTGGATCGGTAGCAGCTTTATTTAAAAAGAACTTACCTTCCAGAGGTGAAATCACATCCTTTACACTATCCGATAGAACAGGTTTTACAATCTCCTCTTTTTCAGTTGTAACAGGAGTGTCATCATAAGATATATTTACCTTATAAGACTCTCCGTTCAAAGTAACGGTAATAATCTCAGGTTGCGAGGATACAGCCGCTTGATTCAGTGCAGCTCTACGTTTCCTTACATCTTCTTCAAAATCAGCCTTAGCTTTTCCGCTCTTGAAAGCTTCGTACTGAGCAGGGTGCATAGCATACTCAAATAACTCTTCATCATTCTGTCCGGTATCCCAGCCCAGTTCTTCCATTTTCTTTTTGAACACATCGAGCACATCCGGATAGTTATCTTGAGGATTCTCTGTAACAAACTGACGCCCCTGTTTTTCTGCTAAAGCTTTAATCTCCGGATCAACTTCACCCGGAAGTGCTCCGGCTTTACCAAGAATCATATCCCAAATATCATCGGCTATCATAAACCAACGCTCTTTCCCCTTCTCCATCTGAATAACATTCATTAAAGCCAGATTTTTTACATACTGGCTAAAAGGAGTAACAAGGCAAGGATAGCCCACTTTAGGCCAAACATAGGTAACCTCGTTGAACAATTTTATGATAAGATCATCTTGGGTAATAAGAGGCTGGTTGTTTTTAGCCTTATAACGATTCAAACTCTCCAAATTAGTCTCCAGATCGGTCATCAGAGAGCCCATCATTCCTCCGGGAAGGCCGGGAGCTATAAGCAATGAGTTCATATATCTGTTAAATTCAGGAATATATAAACCAAGAAAATCATCCATAAATGACTGAATCATTGTACGAACTTTCATATAAGCAGCCATATTAATATCAGGAACCTTAAAACCTGCATCTCTCAGCATGGCCTGTACACTAATTATATCGGCATGTCCCGTACCCCATGAGAGTGGTTCCATACCAACATCTACGTAGTCACATCCTGCTTTACATACCTCCAAAATGGAAGCCATAGAGAAACCGGGACCTGCATGGCTGTGATACTGTATGGGTATATCCTTTATCTTCTTAATTCCAGTTACAATCTTTCCAAGAAAGACAGGACGGCCTATTCCGGCCATATCTTTTAGACATATCTCATCGGCTCCCGATTCAATGAGTTGTTTTGCCATATTAACATAGTAATCTACTGTATTAATGGGCGAATGAGTTATGCACATTGAACATTGAGAAATCATTCCTGCATCATGAGCATATCCAATTGAGGGTGCTATATTTCTAACATCATTAAGGCCACAGAATGTTCTCGTTAGATCTACACCCTGGGCTTTCTTAACTTTATAAAAAAGTTTTCTAACATCGGCCGATACAGGACTCATTCTTATTCCATTAAGACCTCTGTCTAACATATGTGTTTGAATACCAGCATCGCTGAAAGGCTTAGTCCACTCTCTTACCGCTCTATTGGGATTCTCTCCAAACAACAGGTTAACCTGTTCAAAACCTCCTCCATTTGTCTCTACACGAGCAAAACAGCCCATTTCGACAATCGCTGGTGCTATGGCTGTAAGTTGATCAACACGAGGTACATATTTGCCGGCAGATTGCCACATATCACGAAACATGAGGCTAAATTTAATCTCTCTCATTTGTTGTTTGTATTTTATAATTTTGTTATATTGACTATTCGTCCCTTACCTTTGGTTATATTCTTTACAACGCCCGCTATAACAGCTTTAGTAGTATCATTTATCTGAGCGTTATTTGATTTAACCACTGCTATCTGTTTCTCTGGAAAACGGTTAGCAAAAAGAATAAGACCCTTTCCCACAACAACAACTAGGTATAATACCAAGATAACTACAGAAAAACCTACAACAAGCAGTTCTAAACCTAATTTTATATTATCCATAATATATGTTTGTTACTTTCTAAAACTAATAATCACTTATAAATAAAAAGTTCTACAAATTTACCTCAAAATAGCTACAATTTGTAATCTCTCCTGTGAAAAATAATTAAATGGCTATTTTGTTAAACTCCCCGCATAATCAATGATTAAACATACATATTCCATGTGTTGCATAAAATTTAAAATAACACTACCTTCGTTCCCAGAGTTTGATTTTAACTATAAATAATATGAAAATTACAATTATCGGAGCTGGCAATATGGGCAGTGCAATAGCAAGAGGATTATGTAAAGGTAGCGTATTTAAACCATCCGACATAACATGTGCCGATAAATCAGAATTAACTCTGAAAGCAGCCCGCGATTCAGGGCTTAACGTAAATTTCACTCAAAACAATATTGAAGCTGTTAAGGGTGCCGATATAATTTTGTTTGCGGTCAAACCTTGGATATTACCCTCAATTGTTGACAAGGTGAAATCTTATATAAATTATAATAAACAAATTGTTATATCCATAGTAGCAGGAGTTGACACTAACAAGCTTTCTGATCTGTTTAGAAAAGATGATAAATCGCTTCCCAAAATATTCTATCTTATTCCCAATATAGCCGTCGAGGTAAACGAGGGTGTCTGTTTATACGCCACCAACAATGCGTCTAAGCAAACAATTGAACTTGTTCATAAAATCTTTAACGAACTTGGCTTTGCAAAACATGTAGAAGAAAAACATATGTCTGCCTACACAGCACTCTCATCATGCGGTATCGCCTATGCTTTTCGTTTTATAAGAGCCAATATAGAGGGAGCAATAGAGATGGGCCTCTACCCAAAAGATGCTCAAGAGATAACTCTTCACACATTAAAAGGAGCAGTCCAACTACTACTAAACAACAACAACCATCCCGAACAGGAAATTGATAAAGTAACAACTCCCGGAGGCTTAACTATAAAAGGTCTAAATGCTATGGAGGAGGCTGGATTTTCTTCGGCAGTTATAAAAGGCTTGAAAGCGGGAATTTGATTATTCTTAATGCTATCGAGATAATCTTTTTTACCAACTTTATAATAAATCAATAGATATGAAATTTTCATTGTTAAAACTTTCCACACTTTTTCTGTTGTTCCCCTTTACTATTTCAATGGCTATATCGGGTAATAATAAAAATTACTCTCTGTTATCTCCAAATAAACAGGTAGAGTCTATTTTTTCATTCTCTCCAAATGGGAATTTTACCTACACAATACAATTCAACGGAAGTATAGTTATAGAAAATTCCCCTATTGGTTTTGTCAGTGACAAAGAGGTTATTCCTTCTGCAGAGTGGAAAATAACCGATATTAAGAGAAACAGAGTAAAAAAAATATGGACCCCTATTTGGGGAAAACGTAATATAGTTACAGATAATTACTCCGAAATAGAGATAACTATTGCCTCCACAAAAGCATCTATGATATTGGAAGCTAGAGTTTACAATGATGGAGTGGCATTCAGGTATAAGCTGCCAGATGCGCACTCAATGGGTAGCTTGAGTGAGATAACAACTTTCCGATTTGCTGGCGATTATACAGCTTGGTACTATAATGGCGAACGGCATAATATAGGCCCGGAAAAACTCTCAGAAACCGCATCAGAACGTCTTCCTGTAATGACAATTAAAGCTTCTGATGATATCTATCTGGCTCTACACGAAGCCTATCTTACTCAAGGTTCACCTCTAAAACTAATTTCTGAAAAAGATAATACAGAGTTCAAAATATTAACTACTCCTTTCACTACCGACAATAGCTATGTTTCAGCCTGGAGAGTTATAATGTGTGGAGATACTCCCGGAGTTCTTATAGATTCTCATATTATTGAATTACTCAATCCTGAACCAATGCCTAACATAGATTTTTCATGGGTAAAACCCGGAATTGCTCTTTGGGATTGGCGTATTAATGGGGCAATTTGGGAAAATTATCGTTACAAAATGGACTATCCCTCGTGGGTAAGGATGATTGATTTTGCCGCTGAATCAGGATTCAGTTATCTGGTACTCGATGCCAACTGGTACGGACCCGAATTCTCTAAAGATTCAGATCCCATAAAAGGCGACAAAGTGAAAGATGTAAAACAGATTATTCAATATGGCAAAACAAAAAATATAGGAGTCTGGCTATATCTGAATGATGTAGCCGGATCAGAATATCCTATAGAAGAGACTCTTGCCCAATATGGTGAATGGGGAGCGGCAGGAGTAAAATATGGATTTATGAATGGCTCTGAGGAAGAAAAAAATCAAAAAACAATTAAAATAACAGAGCTATGTGCACGCAACAGGCTGCTTGTTAATTTTCACGATTATCCTATTCATCCTTGGGGACAGGCCAGAACATGGCCTAATGCCGTTACACGCGAATATTGTAAAGCTCAGCTTGACGGGCATGATGTATTCTATCCCCGTACTTTTGTAACATCAGTTTTTGTAAATATGCTGGCTGGCCCATTAGATATGAACAACGGAATGTTTGACCTTAGGCAGGGACGAACCACTAGAGTTGACAACAATCAAGAGGTGCCCTCTACATTAGCTGCCGAAGCTGCCCGTACTTTAATAACCTATTCTGGAGTTACAATCATTCCAGATATTCCGGAATATTATAAAAAATACCCCTCTTTATTAAGATTCCTATCTGCACAACAAATGCCTTGGCTTGAGAGCAGCACATTAGACGGTGTTATAGGTGAATATATAGTAATGATGCGTCAGGCATCTACCGGTGAATACCTTATTGGAGCTGCTACAAACGAACAGGCCAGAACTCTCACTGTTTCTTTGGATTTTTTGCCTCGTGGCAGATATAGTATAGAGATTGTTGAAGATGGAGAAGATGCCGATTATAAAAATAACCGTGAAACAATAAGAGAAAGAATTATTGATAAAACTACCCGTAAGAATTTAATAACTTTACATTTGGCTCCCGGTGGCGGTGCCTGTGTAAGAATTACAAAACTATGAAAAAAAATCCCCTTATAGCATTGTTATTGGCTATTATAATTAGTTCATGCTACAATAATAATAATGTTATTGAATCGCCGAGCGGAAATATTAAAGTTGTAATATGCACCGAGAAAGAGAATGGATTTGGGCCGGCGGGCTTTACTGTATTGTGTGGAAAAGAGACTGTATTCTCCTTTGTCAGATTGGGAATTACTACAGACCTTTACGATTACTATTCTGAACTCAGCATGGTCTCTTTATCAAAAAAAGAGGAGTTTATACAAGATTACAATATGGTAACAGGGAAAAGATCCCACTGTGTCAATAAAGGAAATCGGTGTGTGGTTCAATTCAGTAATAAAGAGGGTGCAAAAATAAACGTGCATTTTATTGTTTTTGACAACGGAATAGCTTTCTACTATCAACCTATAGATAGGTATCAAACCATTACAGAAGAGATGACCACATTCATCATTCCACAAGGTGTAGAGCGTTGGACACAACAATACAAAGTTGATTACGAGGGATTCTACACATTTTCTACCGAAGGAGTTATCTCTGTACGTCCCGAACAGAATAGATGGGGATATCCGGCTCTTTTCAAAATGTCAGATTCTATTTTTGCTCTACTTACAGAATCAGATATCAGACGAGGCAATTGTGGCTCATATCTGTCAAACTCAGATAACGGGAATAATTATAAAGTTGTTTTGGCTAACCATATAGAGATTAATGACTCTAATTTACAATTACCAAAACGAATTATAATAATGGGCTCACTGGCCACCGTTGTTGAATCTACTCTAGTAACAGATGTAGCCGAACCTTGTACCATTAAAGATACGGAATGGATTAAACCCGGGCTTGCCGGATGGATATATTGGGCACATAATCACGGATCAAAAGATTTTCAGATAGTAAAAGAGTATATAGATCTAGCAAACCGTATGGATTGGACTTATAATCTAATTGACTGGGAGTGGGACGAGATGTCTAATGGTGGTGATGTTTACGACGCTATTGAATATGCCAAATCAAAGGGTGTAAAACCTCTTTTATGGTACAACTCTAGTACTAACTGGATTGGAGAGGGTGCCCCCGGTCCACTATATCGTCTTAACAGCAAGGAGAGTCGTGAACGAGAATTTGCCTGGCTTCATAATATGGGAGTAGCCGGTATAAAAGTTGATTTTTTTCGAGGAGACGATTCCGAAACAATGAATTATTACATAGATCTTCTTGAGGATGGTGCCACAAACAATTTGCTTCTTAATTTCCATGGAGCTACTTTACCAAGGGGATGGCAACGTACTTATCCCAATATGATGACGGTAGAGGGCGTATACGGAGCCGAATGGTACAACAATGGACCCAGAATGACCAATATTGCTCCAACTCATAATGCTATATTACCATTCACTCGCAATGTGGTAGGTTCTATGGATTATACTCCCGGTACATTCACCGACTCGCAATTTCCACATATAACAACCCACTCACACGAACTTGCTTTAACAATACTGTTTGAATCGGGTATTCAACACATGCCCGACCGGCCATCAACATACTTAAATCTCCCTATACCGGTAAAACAGCTTTTAAGAGAACTACCTGCAGCCTGGGACGACACACGGTTGCTTTCCGGTTACCCGGGCGATCATGTTGTTATGGCTCGTCGTAAAGATAATACTTGGTATATCGCCGGAATAAATGGTACCTCAAACACCTGCCATATGGAATTTTCTATTGAACGTATAACAGATAGAGATGTAAAAGCTATAGTTATATCAGACGGAGAGTCAGATAGAGAATTTGTAATTGCTCAAGAACAAACACTTCCCGCAGATGAACCAATAAAAATATCTTGCCGTCCTAACGGCGGGTTTGTTATTAGCTTTGAGATTGTACCTCTATGAATAGAGAAATCTTCTGATACTCTTTTTGGGAGTTTTCTCAAAAGGCTCTTCGCGAAGCTCTATTTCGGCGACCTGAGAATAGGTAGGCATAGCAGCATTCAAAGCAATTCTATTCTCTTCCATTTTAGCAACTAAATCAGCCTGTGACAATCCATCAGCCTGAATAGACTCTTGAAGAGGATAGACTAAAGCTACCAACTTATGTTTACGGTTAACAACAACAACCTCGTCTACATAAGGCATATTAGTTAAAAAATCCTCTATCTCTTCAGGATATATGTTCTGACCCGAAGAACCCAAAATCATGTTTTTAGAACGTCCTTTTATTGTTATTACTCCATCTTTGTCTATAAGGCCCAAATCTCCTGTATGATACCAGCCCTCTGGATCTATGGTTTCGCGTGTAGCATTGGGATTTTTATAATATCCAAGCATAACATGAGGGCCTCTTACCAAAATCTCACCCACCTCGCGAGTTTTATCGCTGCTAAAAATATCCACCTCTGTTCCGGGCAGATAAGCACCGCAAGAACCCTGTTTATAATCTTCCCAGTTTGAATATGATATTAATGGAGCACACTCTGTAGCACCGTATCCCACTGTATAAGGAAATTTTATTTTCCTAAGAGTTTTTTCCACCTCAACATTTAAGGCGGCCCCTCCAATAATCAATACAGCCATCTCTCCACCAAAGGCAGCAAGAATTTTCTCCTTAATTTTTCTACCTACTATCCCTTTAATTATTGGAGTATTCAAAGCTATTTTCATCATGGGTGTATTTACCACCGGAAATATCTTCTGTTTTATAACTTTCTCTATTATAAGAGGTACAGTAATCACAACCTTTGGTTTCTCTTTAGCAAATGCGTCGAATAATATTTTCGGACTTGGAATCCTTCCAAGATAACAAACACTACTGCCAAGTAGAAGTTCGAACATCAACTGAAAAGATAGACCAAACATATGTGCCATAGGTAATATTGAGACTACTGTATGTTCTGGTTGAAGTGGTATATTGGTACAAGCAAACTTCATATTAAGCAAAAATGCCCTATAAGGAATCATAACACCTTTAGGATCGCTAGTTGTTCCGGAAGTATAATTTAACACTGCCATCTCGTTGGTATCTTTTTCCTCTTTGTATATAACATCCTCTGGTTTGAATCCGTTAGGATATTTAGCTTTAAAATCTGCCTCCAATGAATTGTATGCCTTAGATAACTTTTCAGAACGACTAAATGGTAACGAGAAATCGTTCATCAGAACAACTCCATCAATAGCTTTCATCTCTTCCGGATCCAGACCCTCCCAAACAATATCTCCAACAAATAAAAGCTTAGCCTCTGAATGGTTAACTATTGAATGAATGTTGACAGGCTTAAAATCGTTGAGAATTGGAACTGCAACGGCACCATAAGTTAAAATTGCAAAATAAGAGACGCCCCATGCTAAACAATTTTTTCCACAAAGCGCCACTTTATCTTCAGATTTAATGCCGTACTTTGCTAACACTATATGCAATTTAGCTATACTTTCTGCAAGTTCTCCATATTTAATCGATCCACCATTGTAGTCGGTCATTGCTACATAGTCCCAATATTTTCTGAAACTATGTTGATACATCTTTATAAGGCTAGTTTCGTTTAAATCACATCCCGGTTTTTTTGTAAAAGTCTTATTCATCATCTTAAAAATATCATTTTATAAACTCCACACAGCACCTACTCCTACCGCAATGCTCTTTCTCTCGTACTCTTCAAACACCTCTATAGTAGAGTAGTTGGAAGTTTTGGAATAATCTTCAAAATTTGTCCAAAGAACACCCAGATCTAAAGCCAAACTACTCGACACGTTGTATCTCAAACCACCTCCAATAGAGTAACTGCTCATTATAAAACCTGTATTACTGTTGTAATTGTCTTTAACATCGTAATTGGTAAACTGTGTTCCTGCACTAATAGTCAATTTCTCTGAAAGAGCATACTCAGCTCCTAAAAGATATTCTGTAGTATTTTTGTTAATCTGATCTTCAAGGCCGTTGTAATCTGTATTCTTGTCAAAATAGTAGTGAAAGCCGGCAGATACTCTCAACTTGGAGAGAACATTGTAGGCAGCACCGACTGTAAGCAACGACGGCTGGTCCGCCTGTGTCTTAACACCATCTTTAAACCTGGTAAGTGAGGGAACACTATTAAACTGAGCAGGGAAATTTGTAGTATTATTTTCCACCTCTATTTTTGAACCAAACTCATACTTAACAGCCAGATTCAAATTATCAACTTTATAATCCAGACCAATTATTGGAGCTATCCCCAATCCGGACTGCTCACAATTTAGCCCCAAAAGGCTACCCGTATCGCCAACTTTATAACTAACCTGGCCCACGTATTCACTTTTTGCAAAACTCAATCTGGCACCCGCATAAGCCGATAGGTAATCTGTTAGCTTATAGGTTCCACCAATCTGCCAACCAAACAAAAATGTTTTACCCGTAAACGAAGAGTTTACCATAGCTGCTCCTGCAGCTGAATTGGCCTTAATAGCCGCTGTTGCAGCAGGAATGCTATTATCAATTAAAGCTGTATAGACATTATTGAATATTAGACCTCGTACCATAACATCAAACATTGGCAAACCGTTGGCATAATCTAATTCGCCACCACCACCCGGTATTCCAAAATGTGAACTAACACTCCACCTATCAGATACATATGCAAAATGAATTGAAGGAATAATCGGTGATGTTATTTTCCCTTCATATTTTTTATTATCTATAGAAGCAGGAGGAACAATATTGTTGTTCTGAATAGTAGCTGTTATATCTCTTTTTTGAAATGCACTCTGGTTATTAATACCAAAATGGAAACCGTTGTTCATAAAAGCCACTCCGGCAGGATTGTAATAAACTGCATCGAGATCGATAGTAGCATTGCGTGCCGGATTTCTTAAAAAGGCTGCACTATGGTTTGTATTTGTTACCAGACCACCGGCAGTTAATACCGAAAAACAACTCGCTAAAATTAAAAGGCTAAGCAAAAAAAGTTTTTTCATTTTTAATCTCATTTTGATAATTTGTGTCCAAAATTACAACCAAATAAATCAAATCAGCCCCTAAAATAGCTCTTAATAATGAATCAAACTAAAAATGTGGTGAATTTCCGCCATTTGTGGTGTGGCGAATAGCTAATACTCCAAAAAATATAATTAATCTCTTTGTATGCCTCTATTTGATTTTATATCTACCTTTGCAATATATAAATTTTATCCATAAAATGGAACTATTCGGATATATCGCCGCATTTTTAACATCGGTATCATTCATACCTCAGGCCTTAAAAACAATTCGTACCAGAGATACTCAAGGTATATCGCTTCTTATGTACGCTATATTTTCAACTGGTGTGTTGTGTTGGTTTATCTATGGTATAGCAATGAAAGATCTGCCTATCTTATTAGCTAATGGAGTAACACTCTGCTTTGCCCTTATAATACTGTTTTTTAAAATCAGATACAAATAAAAGAGATCTTGAGTGCGCAGCTAATATACCCCATCTACGAATAGAATTACGAATATAACATCAAAAATTAGACGAGCTGTGTAATCATTAAAAATCACACAGCTCATCTAATTTTACAAAGGATAATGAATTACTACATCATCACCTTATAACTGACACCCTCTATTTTTACAATATAAATACCACCTACCGGAAGTTCTACAACTTCATAATCTGTATTAGTAATAAGGGTTTTAATAAGAGTTCCGGTTAGAGAATAAATGCTTACAGCTGTTTGCTTTTTAGCATTTTTAATCACGATAGCATTTTTAGCTGTAAAAACTACAGTTCGATTGGCTTCCAAACTTTGATTTGACGTAGCAACATCAATAATATTATAAAATTGATTCCATACCGGCGCCAATTGATAAGCAGTCACTGAGCCATTAGGAACAATCAAAATACAATTTTGAGGAATATTTTCGAATGTTTTGTCGTGTATTATTATTGGTGTGGTATTTAATACTTGAATCTTCTCTAGAGATGTTCCTGTAAATATTTTTTGACCAAGTGAATTAATAGTTGCCGGAAGTATTATAGATGTTATTCCGGTATTTGCAAAAGCATAACCTCCAATAGCTGTTAAACCGGTAGGAAGAGTTATTGATAATAACTTGGAACAATTACCCAAAAAGAAATCGGGAATCTCAGTTATGCTTTCAGGAATATTAATGCTCTCTAACTGCTCACTATAATAAAAAACACCCTGCTCAAGGGTCTCTAAACCCTCGGGTAAAACAACAGATTTAAGATATCTGCTACCCTGAAAAGCATAAGACCTAATAGATTTAACTGTAACGGGAACAGTATAAGAGGTGTTGGATCTCTTTTGAGGATAGGAATATAGATTCTCCATATCGTAATCGAACAACACACCATCAACACTCTTTAAAGAGGTATTAGAAGCAGGAACATTTATAGCTTCTAAATTTTCACAAAAAGCAAACGCCAAAATATTGGCAGAACTTAATGTGGCAGGTAGAGTTATAGAGGTAAGTTTATCACACATAGCAAACATGGCTACACCCAAAACATTATCTTCCGTCTCATAAAAGCCAACTTCGGGATTTGCAAAATAGAGACCACCGCCTGCAACTATAGAGGCACCAGACATATCTAAAGTCCGCAAATTACCGGCCGTAGAACCACCATTTACATCAGATCCGGCCATCTCACGAAGAAAGAGAATATCATCACCATTCAGATTACCAGTAACAGTAAGATCGGTAATACTGTTCTTATCGGCAGTAGAAATATATGAATTAATAGTACCGGCAAGTGCAACATCTATTTTAACAAACATCGGTTCAACATATGGAGGCTCCTCCTCCTCCTCCTCCTCTACTACTACTTCAAATTCAACTATTTGAGAAAAATTATTCCAACCATCTGAGTTACTGTAAGCATACAACGAACCCTCCGGCACATAAAGAACAATATTATAGTCTATATT
>DASRNO010000039.1:0-22062 GCA_035647375.1 Bacteroidaceae bacterium | reverse complement strand
AACTTATTCCGCACTTTTAATTTTATAAATAAGATTGAATTAAAAAATTAAAGTATCTTTGCGGCCAAAATTGTCTCTAAGTAGGAATTGCCTAGGAGACAGAATTGACATTATGTGATAAAAAAAAGTTTTATTGTTTTTTTTTACAGCGGAACTTTCAAGATTTTTTTGACCGCATGTGCGGTAAGCGCACTTGTTATTACAACCACTCTTCGCAGCCGCACTATCATTCAACACAACATTAACGAAGAGATATTATTAGAGGAGATATTCTTAGAGGAGTATCCTAATATATCTGATTTTGACCAACTTTTTATTAGCTGTGCCGATACTATACTGGATTGGAAACTGCTTGCAGCTATAGCTTATGTGGAATCAAAATTCGACACATCGTCTGTTTCCAGACAGGGCGCTTCGGGTTTAATGCAGGTTATGCCCGCAACATACAAACAGATGTTGCAGAGGCTTGGAGTAGAAGACACTAACGCTGTTAGTGTAAAATTAAATGTTATGGCTGCCGTTGAGTATTTACAAGTACTTGATGAAACTTTCTCGTTTATCAATCCTACGGAAAGAATTAATTATATACTTGGAAGCTACAATGGCGGTTACGGACGTGTTTTTGATGCTATGAGAATTGCTAAAAAACAGGGTGTAAACAGATACAAGTGGGATAATGTTGAGACTATAATGCTCACTATGAATCAGGAACATATTTACACTGACTCTGTTTGTCGTCTCGGTAAATTCGATGGCAGAGAGACTACCAATTATGTAAAGAGAGTAAATAAAAAGTATAGTGAGTACCTAAAAATAGATTCTCTTTTCAAACTGGCCCAAGTCCAAGATTCAGAAATGAAAAATAATTATGAGGCATATAATAACAATTGACCAGCGAACCTCCAGAACAAAGGCTATACTGTTTGATGATAATTTTAATATGATAGATCGTAAAGTTATCTATCACAAGCTTATTGAGCCTAAAGAGGGATGGGTTGAGGCAAATGCCGAAGAGATCTACTCGAACACCATTGAAGCTATAAAAAGCCTCTCTCTACCGAACAACATAACAGATTTATCTCTCTCTATCACTAATCAGAGAGAGACGGTTGTTATATGGGATAAAAAAACCGGAAAACCGGTGTATAATGCCGTAGTATGGAGATGTAACAGGGGTTTAAAATATTGTAATTTACTTGCTGAACAGGGTTACGAAGCTTTGATAAAAGAGAAAACTGGCCTTATTCTGGATCCCGGTTTCTCGGCTACAGGAGCAAGATGGATTCTTGACAATGTGGTGAGTGTTAGAGAGAGAGCAGAAGCCGGAAACCTGCTATTTGGTACCATTGATAGCTGGCTTATATGGAAACTTACTAAAGGTAAAAGCCATACTACTGACTATACAAATGCCTCTAGAACTCTTCTATTCAATATTAAAAATTTGGAATGGGATGACGACTTACTAAAATTATTTGCCATTCCAAAAAACATTCTACCAGAAGCCAGACCTTCTGATAGCCTGTTTGGAGAGACAGACATTGAGGGATTTCTTTCTGCTCCAGTGAAAATATCCGGAGTTATTGGGAATTCTCATGGAGCACTTGTAGGACAAAAGTGTTTTGAAACAGGAACAGGTAAAACAACATACGGAAAAAGCTCTTCTGTTATGTTCAATATAGGGGAAAAGCCTGTAGATCCTCCTAACGGCATGGTTTGCTCGATAGGTTTCTCTGCCTGCGATAAAATTTATTACGCTTTAGAGGGACATATCCACGCCTCAGGAGCTACAGTAGATTGGCTATGTAATAATTTGCAACTTATACCCAATCAGAAAGCTTCTGACGAAATTGCCAATTCTGTCCCCAATAACGGAGGTGTCTATTTTGTTCCGGCCTTTACCGGATTGGGGGCTCCTTGGTGGATACCCGAAGCAAAAGCTGTTATAAGCGGACTAACTATGAGTACCACCAAAGAACATATTGTAAGAGCAGCTCTTGAGTCGATTGCATATCAGGTTACAGATGTAATTGAACTCATATCGCGCTCTTCTACAGCTCCTCTAAGAGAATTAAGAGTGGACGGCGAGGCGGCACAAAATAATTTCCTTACTCAATTTCAGGCTGACATGCTTGGATTTCCGGTACGTAGAATGAATATTCAAGAGGCTTCAGGTATTGGTTCAGTAATTATGAATCTTTTTGCCAACAAAGTATTTACATCGTTAGAACAAGTTGTGTGGCAGGAAGAAGAGGGTGATAGTAAAACTCCTCACATGAAACCAGAAGAGAGAAACGCTCTGCAACAGGGTTGGCTACAAAGCGTTCATTCTGTTATTGTCAGTATAAAAAAGAGCGTTTAATCCTACTATTTGTAGTATTCTTTAAAGACTCGAGACATTTCGCGCTTGTCATCTTTTTCCTTAAGAGTTTCGCGCTTATCAAATTGTCGTTTACCGCGAGCCAATGATATAACCAGCTTGGCAAGACCTTTCTCGTTTATAAATAGACGTAAAGGTACTATTGTATAACCCGGAGTATTTATCTCTTGTAGTAACTTTTTCAGTTCTCTTCTGTTTAACAGTAATTTACGATCGCGCCTAGCAGAGTGGTTGTTATGTGAACCATAAAAATATTCGGCTATATACATGTTTTTTACCCATAGCTCGCCATTAACAAAAAAACAGTAAGAGTCTACAAGAGCCGCTTTAGAATCTCTTATAGATTTGATTTCGGTTCCCGTAAGTACTATGCCCGCAGTATAGGTCTCAATTATCTTAAAA
This sequence comes from Bacteroidaceae bacterium, assembly GCA_035647375.1. Classification (GTDB taxonomy): domain Bacteria; phylum Bacteroidota; class Bacteroidia; order Bacteroidales; family Bacteroidaceae; genus Colenecus. The sequence continues at coordinate 19,283 of DASRNO010000039.1, read as the reverse complement.
TTAAATGTAGCCTTTTTATTTCTAATATTTATATTTGGCGTTTTACGGGAATTCATCATAATGTGTAATATGTTATTAAGTTAAAAACAAACCTTAACAACTCTGGCACTATCACTATTAAAATACCTGCTAAAAGTGTCTGTTTTATCCTTAGGATACGCTCCGTTTGCATAAGAATACCATATCCCTGCCATACTATACAAAATGTATAGCACATAGGCAATAGACGCAAAAAACTAATGCTTTGAAAAAACTGAGGGAATAGGGCGGCTATTATTGTTATAAGAAAATAGATCACCATACCATAACCCGTTATTTGTTGGCTTAATGGCCAATTATCTATTAGTTTAAAAAACAGATGCCCCGATTTATTTATCAAGTATGAAGCTAAATAAAAGCCTCCAAACAACGAGACACAACACCCCATAGCCTCTACAAGGGCTCCGTTAAGAGCACTCCTTGCCCAATCTAAGCGCATCAGATTGGTACAAAACACAACTATAGTGCATATAGCCACAAAAGGGAATACAAACTCTGACACCGCTTTTGAGGAGGCGTCATCGGTCTTAATACTACTCCTTGTTTTATGGGAGGCGTCTTCAACATTAATACTACTCCTTGCTTTATGGGAGGCGTCTTCAACATTAATACGACTCCATGCTCTTTTGGGAGCTACAAGTAATAGTAAAAAACGTATATAGAGTTCTTTCTCAAACATTATTTTTGGAGCTGTATGTACTGTATGTTTCTATTTAAAAACTAAACAAAAATCTTGCTGTCTGAGAGATCCCGGAAAGGCTAATTATACTATCAGATCTGTCCTTAATATACAGGCTATCGGCCGTCTCTACCCTAACATAGAGTGAATCTAATCCCAATCTTAACATTCCGGCCATAATAGTGTCTACCCTAACCTGCATTGTTGAATCAGTCGCTTGATTCCTAAGTGAGGAGAGATCGTAGCAACAAAATGAATAATTTTTGTTGTTCTTATAACTGTTTCCGGGTACTGACACACGCAAATCAAGAACCAATGTATCTGCGATTAATTCTTTGGGATAAAGCCTTATATCTACATTGTCTTTTTTATCTATATCGGGATAATGAGATATGGTAAAATTAAGAAAACTACCATTTGTCCATATACGAGGATATGCCCACGTAGCATCTATCGAGAATTTATCAAAATTTATATAAGAATCAACGGTATCCGATGGGAGTGTGGTATCAAGTTCGTATACTTTTATAGGATTTACAAAACCATCAAGTGTAAAAACACCTGAACCTGCGTTGGCAATTACTGAAAGGGTTATTTGAGCCACAGCCCTATCTCCATCTTTCACCCCAAAAGCCTCCATATCTGCCGAGGTTCTGAAATTTCTAAGTGTGATAATCTCGTTTGTGTAATCTATAGATAGCCATGCTACATCACCATTATTTCTTACAGTTACTATACGGTTAAATGTAGTGGTATAAGTTGAGGGCTCCAGCGGATCGCAAGATACAAGAGCTAATATGCCTGCCACAAAAGCAATAAATAGATAAATTCTTAGATTTTTCATAATTATTTTGAACTATTTTGGTTTCCTGTGCGAAGTTAACGAAAAAACGGAAATATGGCTCTGAAGCCTTACAAAAATAGGCGTATTCCGAAAAAAAAGAGAGATTATTTTTGTAACTTTGCAATGCAAAAGAGAGATTATTTTCAAGATTCATTAATATTTTAAATTTTATAAGACAATGAACATTTACAAAGTTATAGGCAGAGAAATTATAGATTCTCGCGGCAACCCCACTGTAGAAGTAGAAGTTATCCTAGAGAGTGGCATAAAAGGTATGGCTGCTGTGCCATCGGGAGCATCGACCGGAGAGAATGAAGCTTTAGAACTGCGCGACGGAGATAAGAATCGTTTTTTAGGCAAAGGCTGTCTAAAGGCTGTTAAAAATGTTAACGAGAAAATTGCACCCGAGATTAGGGGGATGAACGCTCTAGATCAGGTGGCTATTGACAAAAAAATGATAGCGCTTGACGGTACAAAGAGTAAAAGTAAACTTGGTGCTAACGCTATATTAGGTGTCTCTTTAGCTGTAGCTAAAGCTGCAGCAAATTATCTTGACATTCCGCTTTACAAGTATATAGGGGGCACCAACGCAAAAACTCTACCTATACCTATGATGAATATCATTAACGGTGGCTCACACTCTGACGCTCCTATTGCTTTCCAAGAGTTTATGATTCGCCCTGTTGGCGCCATCTCTTTTAGAGAAGGACTCCGTATGGGTGCCGAGGTTTTTCATAGTTTGAAAAATGTTCTGCAAAATCGTGGTTTAAGCACTGCCGTTGGCGATGAAGGAGGTTTTGCTCCTGCTCTGAATGGAACTGAAGATGCTCTTGATAGCATTATAATTGCTATTGAAAAAGCCGGTTATAAACCGGGTGTAGATGTTACTATAGCTCTTGACTGCGCCGCTTCTGAATTCTTTGATAACGGCATCTATGACTATACAAAATTCGAGGGCGAAAAAGGTGCAAAAAGAACACCGGATGAGCAGGCTGCCTATCTGGCCGAACTGATTTCAAAATACCCTATCGATTCAATAGAAGATGGTTGTCACGAGGGGGATTGGGATGGTTGGATTAAGCTAAATAAAGCTATTGGTGATAAGTGCCAGCTGGTTGGCGACGATCTGTTTGTTACCAATGTTGAATACCTTAAGAAAGGTATTGAACTGAATGCAGCAAACTCCATTCTTATTAAAGTAAACCAAATTGGAACTCTTACCGAAACTCTCAACGCTATTGAAATGGCTCATAGAGCTGGATTTACTTCTGTAACATCACACCGTTCAGGAGAGACCGAAGACTCTACTATTGCTGACATAGCAGTTGCTACAAATAGCGGTCAAATCAAAACCGGTTCTATGAGCCGTTCTGACCGCACGGCCAAATATAATCAACTTTTACGTATAGAAGAGGAACTTGGAGAGAATGCTATTTATGGTTATAAAAAGGTTTACAAAAAGTAACACCTCTTTCTCTAATATTCAGAGAGAGCATTCTTACAAATAAGAATGCTCTCTCTTTATTACCGCTATTTTTTGCAAAACTTTACATAAAAAACGTCGTTTTATTAAAACGACGTTAGCAGAATTTTTAGTGGAGCATACGAGAGTCGAACTCGTCACCTTGTGACTGCCAGTCACACGCTCTAGCCAGATGAGCTAATGCCCCTATAAAAAATTTAATGGCGCAAATATAGCTTAAAAGTTTTGAATTCTCCATATATTCGCAATAAAAAAACAGAATTGATAAAGCCTATAATAGAAAAAATAATTTTAGGAATTGATCCGGGAACAAACATAATGGGTTACGGAGTTATAAAAGTTATAGGTGCTAAAGCATCTATGATAGCTATGGGTGTGATTGATCTACGCAAATGCCACGACTCTTATCTTAAACTTGGCAAAATATTTGAAAGAGTTACCGGAATAATAGACTCTTATCTTCCCGACGAAATGGCTATAGAAGCCCCTTTTTTTGGTAAAAATGTACAATCTATGCTCAAACTTGGCAGAGCACAAGGGGTAGCAATGGCTGCTGCCATTCATAGAGATATACCTATAACGGAATATGCTCCATTAAAAATAAAAATGGCAATTACCGGTAGCGGAGCTGCTAGTAAAGAACAGGTGGCCGGTATGCTTCAAAGGCTTTTATCTATAAGTGCTAAAGATATGCCAAAGTTTTTAGACGCCACGGATGCTCTTGGAGCAGCATATTGCCACTATATGCGCATTACAGGGCCAGTAATAGAGAGCAATGGTTGTAGCAGCTGGAAAGAGTATATAGCTAAAAATTCCGATAAATTGTCAAGAAGAAAAAATATAGATAGATAAATAACATACAGAGCGTTTCCTATTGTTCTTTTTATTGTAACTTTGCATTTAAATTTTATTTGTCTCCAAATTTGTTTTTTTCATGAATCCCGACAATCAGTATATGGTCTTTTGTGGTACAAACTCTATGTACCTGGCTAAAGAAATTTGCCTTAATTTACAATGCCCTCTTGGCAATATGATTGTAACTCATTTTGCCGATGGTGAATTTGCTGTATCGTACGAGGAGTCTATAAGAGGTGCTGATGTTTTTTTGGTACAATCAACATTCCCATCATCTGATAATCTTATGGAACTTCTGCTGATGATAGATGCCGCAAAAAGGGCTTCTGCACGAAGTATAATTGCAGTTATTCCCTACTTTGGATGGGCTAGGCAAGATAGAAAAGATAAACCAAGGGTATCGATCGGAGCTAAATTGGTTGCCGATCTTCTGAGTAAAGCCGGAATCAACCGTCTTATAACCATGGATTTGCATGCTGATCAAATTCAAGGGTTTTTTGATGTTCCTGTTGATCATCTCTACGCATCGATGGTATTTATGCCCTATATAAAGAGTCTTAATCTAACGAATATGGTGATAGCAGCTCCCGATGTAGGTGGAAGTAAAAGGGCCAGTGCTTATGCTAAATATTTAAACGTACCTCTGGTTTTGTGTCAAAAGACACGCTCAAAAGCAAACACTGTAGAAGAAATAAGAATAATTGGCGAAGTAGAGGGAATGAATGTGATAGTAATTGACGATATTGTTGACACAGCCGATACTATCTGCAAAGCTTGCGATGCAATGATATCAGAGGGAGCCGCCAGTGTGAGGGCTATTGCATCACACTGCGTAATGTCGGGCAACGCCCCTAAAAGTGTTGACAATTCAAAACTGGAAGAGATCGTTTTCACCAACAGTATTCCCTACAGAAACTCTATATGCTGTAAAAAACTTAAACAACTCTCTATAGCAAAAATGTTTGCTGGAACTATTCTAAGAGTAATGACCAACGAATCAATAAGTTCACAATATATTATCAAATAAATCCTTATGAAAAAAAATTTATTATTTGCATTTGTCTCTATTGCACTTTTGGCTTGTAGCCAAAACAAATACACAGTTTCCGGTATTGTATCGGGAGTTGACGAAGGAGACACCGTTATGATCTGCGAAATCGTGAACGGGAACTCTCTTTTCCCCATTGATACAGCTATAGTATCAAACGAAAAGTATATCTTTAAAGGAGAGACTGATACTAGCGAGATACACATTCTTGTGTTCTACATAGATGATCAGATGGCTACCTGTTCTTTTTTCCTTGAACCGGGAAATATAACTGTAAATTACGCTAACGGTATTCAAACGGTAGGTGGCACTAAAACCAACAATAGCTTTCAGAAATTCTATGACAAAGCAGAAGAGCTGAACCAGATTGCTATGGATTTGGAACAAAGATTGAGCGAGGCTAGCCAAAACAATCAAGATCTCTCTCTTCTACAAATAGAGATGACAACTCTGCAAGATAAATACAAAGCAATAGTGGCCTCAAGTATAAAAGATAATTCGAAAAACTCTTTCGGCGTACGTCAGATTATAGATGCTTACAGCATGTTTGAACCGGAAGAACTTGATGAGCTTCTTAAGAGTCTGGAGGTTAAATATGGCGATAACGAATACATTATCCAGCTAAGAGAGATGACCAATCAACAGTTGAACACCTCTACCGGCCAACAGTTTATTGATTTTGAAACAGAAACAATTAATGGCGAAGTGGTAAAATTATCCGATTATGTAAAGAATAACAAGGTGGTTTTATTGGATTTCTGGGCCAGCTGGTGTGCCCCATGTATCAACGAAATACCATATTTAAAACAGACTTACGACTCCTATAAAAATAGAGGTTTCGAAATTGTAAGTGTCTCTGTGGATCAAGATCTAGATGAGTGGAAAGAGGCTGTTAAGAATCACTCCCTGACATGGCCTCAGTTAATTGACCTGCAGGATAGTGAACTCTCACCTGCATTTATTTACTCTGTCAGAGCTATCCCTTCAACATTTCTTATTAACGGTGATGGAGAAATAATAGCTCGCGGACTTCGCGGAGCACAGATTGAAGAAATTCTTAAAGAATTACTTGATTAAACAGAGGTATTAATCGAGTAAAAAACGGGATTAATTACCGTTTAGACCTTATAACGGGCGGATCCATTAATAATGAATCCGCCCGTTATTTATACAAAAAATTAGTTTAACCTTTTCTAATATGATATCTATCTAATTATCTGCATTCTTTGTAAAAATTGTCTGCGTAGGTAAAGCAAACTCCAATCCGTTCTCTTTGAAAAGACGCAATATTTCTAAGTTTATGTTAGATTGTGTAAGATAAATATTACTCTGTTTACGGATTCGATAAATAAATAGAATTTTAATGGCATACTCTCCAAATTCTATAAAATAAGCAGCCATATTTTTGGTAATATCCTCCTTAAATCGCTCTGGCATTGATTCAAGTAATTTGATGGCCAGCTGCATCTTTTCAGGAGATGTGTTGTAGGTAAGTCCCAGATAGACTCTTATTCTTCTTGTTGGTTCAGATGAGACGTTCTCAATAGTGCTATCTACAACTACCGAGTTAGGTAGAGTAATAATTCTCCCATCGTAACTCTTAACTCTAAGACTTCTTAGTCCAATATCATAAATTTCACCCTCTACACCACCCAATTTAACCTTATCGCCTATACGAAACGGATGGTCTACAAAGAGTGTTATACCACCCAAAAGATTCTTTATTGTATCTTGTGATGCAAAAGCGATAGCTACACCTCCAATTCCTAATCCCGCCAATAGTGCTCCAATCTCTATGCCTACATTATTCATAGCAAATACTATTCCAATAATCCATATAGTGTAAGAAATAAAGCGCTGAATAAGAATAGACATACTCTTATCTATTTTTGAATCATCTTTTTCAACATAAGAACTTAAAACTTTTTGCATTATTGATGAGATAATTCTAGAAAATGCCCATGTTACATTGACTACCACCAAAACTCTGTAAGCCTGCCCTATAGAGTGTCTGAATCCCTCTTCTATATGCAGGTGAATTATAGCTGCCCATATAGAGCCAATAATTATTCCGAAAAAAAGTGGTGCCTGAATTTTTTCTAACATAATATTATCTAACTCTGTTTTGGTTTTTGAAAAAATGTTACCAAAAATCTTAATTGTTAGAGTCAAAAGTAACTTTCCAACCAATACACCACCCACAATTATGGATAGAGCTATTATCCAATCAAAAAGTGAGTTATTTAAAAAAACGTACTCTTTCAACATAACTGAATAAATATTTTAATAGAACCATTTAACATAACAGAAGTCTTGTCTATGAGGTAAATCGACATTTTTGGGAAATATTCTGTAACTTATTTTGAAAGTTCCTGACTGTTCTATTTTAGCATAACCCTCGAATGTATATAAGTTGCCCTCTCGTTTCACAAGATTTAATGGTTCTACACTTACCAATTGCTCCACACCATCTTGATTGGTCTTAATAAATACAATCTCTATTCCTATAGCATCGTCAAGCCCTTTCTGATCAACAACACAACGTACCTTATAAGATTTTCCACTCTCTATGGTATCTTGAAGTAATGTCTCACTCTTATCAGAAGAGACTATCTCTATCATTTCCCAACGTTCAGCCACTTGCTCCTTCCATTCGGCAATTTTTTTGGCCTTGGCATAACCATCGGCTTTCAAAATGTAAGAGCGTTCAGCCATATGATTGTAAAACTTACTGAAATAATCATCTAATTGACGTTTCATTGTATAATGAGGAGCTATTTTTGAAATGGAGTTCTTAATAACTTTTACCCAACCCTCAGAAACATCATCTTTGTTACGAGAATAAAACAACGGAAGTATCTCATTTTCAAGCATATTATAAATAGTGGCCGCATCAAGTTGATCTTGATAATTCTGATTCTGATAGGTGCGACTGTCGGTCAAAGCCCAACCTGCACCCGGTTTGTATCCCTCGTACCACCAACCATCAAGCACAGATAGATTCACAACGCCATTCATCAATGCTTTCTGTCCAGAGGTGCCTGACGCTTCGAGCGGACGTGTTGGCGTATTAAGCCATATATCTACTCCCGATATCAATTTACGAGCCAGATGCATATCGTAGTTTTCAAGGAATATAATCTTCCCCATAAACTCTTTACGACGAGATATATCTATAATTTTTTTAATCAACCCCTGTCCTGCACCATCGTGCGGATGAGCTTTACCGGTAAATATAAATTGAACGGGATGATCGGGATCATTTACTATTTTATCTAAACGATCCAAATCGGTAAACAGTAGATGAGCCCTTTTGTATGTGGCAAATCTTCTGCCAAAACCAATAATCAGTGCATTGGGATTAATTTTCTGCATCAAAGAGACTATACGCAAAGGATCACCATGATTCTTTAACCACGATTCTCTGAACGACTCTCTAATAAAATTAACCAGTTTCTCTTTTAATCGCTTATGCTGTTCCCATATAACCTTGTCGGGTACAGAATAAATAGCTTCCCATATATTAGAATCTGATTGATTCTTCATAAACTCCTTAGAGAAATATTTTTGATATAGATCGCGCCATTCGTTATCTACCCAAGTGGGGAAATGTACTCCATTAGTAACATATCCCACATGACTCTCTTCGGGGAAATAGCCTTTCCATATATCTGAAAACATCTGTCGCGACACCTGTCCGTGCATCCAACTGACACCATTTACCTCTTGAGATGTATTACAGGCAAATGTGGACATACAAAAACGCTCTCCGATATCTCCCGGATTGGTGCGCCCCATATCCATCAACTCGCACCAACTAATTCTCAATTGATCGGCATATCCGCGCATATATTTTCCAAATAAACTCTCTTCAAAATAATCATGGCCGGCTGGTACGGGCGTATGAACTGTATATAAAGAAGTAGAACGTACAATTTCCATAGCTTGATTAAACGTTAGCCCCTCTTTAACAAAAGAGGCTAAACGATAAAGATTACAAAGAGCTGCATGCCCTTCGTTACAATGGTATAAATCTTTCTCTATTCCGAGTGCCTTAAGTGTCATCATTCCACCAATACCTAGAAGAATCTCCTGTTTCAGTCTATTTTCCCAGTCTCCTCCATAAAGTTGTGATGTTATATTGCGGTCGTAATCGCTATTTAACTCGTTATCAGTATCCATAAGATAGAGAGAGACTCTACCCACATTAACGCGCCAAATGTTTACATTGACAAAGTAATCTATAAAAGGTACCTCTATTGTCAAAGGCTGTCCGTTTGAATCAACAACTCTTTCTAATGGCAGACTATTAAAATCAAGTGGTTCATAATTAGCCACCTGCTGACCATCTATAGATAGATTTTGAGTGAAATATCCATATCTATAAAGAAAACCTACACCGCACATATCTACATTACTGTCCGAAGCCTCTTTTAAATAATCACCAGCAAGCACTCCAAGTCCGCCAGAATATATTTTCAAAACATGAGATAGTCCATACTCCATGCAAAAATAGGCTACTGATGGACGCGAAGTATCTGGTTTCTCCTCTATATAAGCTCTGAATTTTTTATAGACTGCATTCATATTATCAATCACCAATTGATCTTTAGAGAGTGCCTCTAATTTATCATAACTCAAACTATCAAGAAAAAGAACAGGATTATGTCCAGTTTCGTTCCATAGTACAGGATCTATATTTCTAAAAAGTAATTTTCCCTCTAAATTCCAAGACCACCATATATTGTGAGCTATTTCATCCAATTTTTTTAATGCTTCAGGGATAGTGGGTTTTACATTTATTTCCCGCCAATTGGGCGTGTTGGAGTTGCTGATTTTTAATTTCATCTTTTTTGACATTTATTTTTTGTTGTACTGTTTAAGGCAGCTATCTGATAAGCTTTAATGTAATTATCAATGAATTTTTTCCACAAAGCCTTATCTGCTACTTTGGCCGCCGCCTCTCTTGTCTGATTCTTTTCACTCTGACTCATAAAGAGCCACTGCATTATTGTGTTTTTTATAGCCAATGCAGCCTGATCATAATTGTTGTCTGTGCGGTGAATTACTTTGACACCCTCTTTTAGCTCGCTATATCGGTTTTTAAGCGAATTTGCCCAAAGACCGAATCCAGCCAAATCAGTAGTAACTGTTGGAACTCTAAATGCGCTACTCTCAAGTGGAGTATAACCCCATGGTTCATAATAAGAGGGGAAAAGTGCTAGGTCATGTCCAATAAGCAAATCATAATAGGACATGTTAAATATCCCATCGTTACCATCGAGATAACAGGGCACAAATATAATTTTAACCGACTCTTTACGGGTATTACCAAATCCATGAGCACCCAGTGCATTAAGTACTTTATCCTGCTCCATATTATAAATAGAGTGAGTAGTAAAAGGAAATTTCAGAGCTGTTCTATAACGTCCAACTTTATTTACTCTATGCTGCAAATCGGTTCTAGCCTCTGAAATCCATACAGGCACATTTATCAAAGTAAGAATATTTGTAGGCATAACGCACTCCTCTTCTCGAAGTAAATTCAAAGAATCAATAAAGAGATCAAGTCCTTTATTCCTAAATTCGTAACGACCTCCTGTACCTATTATTACCGTATTATTATCAAGATTATAACCAAAAAGGCGACTGGCTACCATTAAAATAGTTTTTCTTGCAGCAGCTCTTTTTTCAGCAAATATTGTATCAGATGGAACAAAATCATTCTCAAAACCATTTACCGTTATAACATCGGGCACTCTACCAAAAAATTGTGCACACTCTCTGGCAGTTAGTTCACTTACGGTTGTAAAACAGTCTGCCCTCAAAGCACTCTGTTTTTCTACGGAATGTTTAGACTCAACGTTTAACTCGCTTGACATCTGATCTCCGTTATATCCATCAAAATATTGATAAAGGAGCTTGTTATTTGAGGCTATGGAGCGCCCAACAGTGGTGGCATGAGTTGTAAAAACTGTAGATATTGCCGGTATCTCACTCTTAAGAAACAACATACCCATTCCCGCCATCCATTCGTGAGCATGATAAATAACTCTATCTTTTTCTCCCAAATAGTATTTGTAGAAACTACTAACTGTTTTGGCCGCTGCATAAGAGAACATCGACGCCTCATCATAATCTCCATAACCATGTAAAGAATCTATCTTAAAAAGCTCCCAAGCCTTTTTGTAAATTATATTTTTCATGGCGTAATAAGGTTGAAAATCTATCAGAAAAACTATGGGTTTGCCTGGAATTCTCCAACGCCCAACACGTACGGCAAGCCCTTGGCTCTTCCAAACGCTATTTAACCATGTGGAATAGAGAGCTCGATCCTCTTCAAAAAGAGGATTATACTGATCTTTCTGAAAATCGGGACCTATATAAACCAGCGTTGCTCCGCTCTTCTCGGCCAACATTTTAGCCTGCGTTGAAAGTACTGTATAAATACCACCAACCATATTACACACCTCCCAACTGACTATAAATATATAATTAGGATTACCCCCCTCTTTACTCATTTTTTTAGATAATTCGTAGGCGCAAATTTAATCATACATTGTGGTTATTTCTAAAGATTAACAGACTTTATCAGTATTCACTACACAGAGTAGAATCTACTCTTAGAATATAAATCTACAAAAGAGTCTCTACCCTTGTTGGATAGAGGCTCTTAATAGATAATTATTAGAAATTAAGAGACAAATACTAAATTGACCCGCTAATAATAATAAGCGAAAGTAGAGCAAGAATTGCGTAAAATTCGGGAAATGCCGCCATAATCATTGTACCTGCTGTAACATTATGACCGGAAGCAGTGGCTACAATACCGTTAGCACATACCTGTCCCTGACGAATTGCCGATAATAGCCCCACAAAACCTACTAAAAGGCCAGAACCTAAAATTGCGGCCGACTGAATAGTTGTAATACTTTCCACTAAAAACTGTTGAATCATAAAGAAACCCACAAACCCGTAAATACCTTGTGTAGACGGTAGAGCGGATAGTAAAATGTAGGTGCCTAAAGCATCAGGTCTCTTTTTTAAACTCCCTATCGTAGCGTTACCGCAAATTGTTAAGCCGTAGGCACTACCAATACCAGATAGTCCTACCATACACGCTACGCCTAAGTAGGCTAAAATCAAATTGACATCCATTGTTGTAATTATTAAAATATTAGTTTGAGTCGTTATATATTGTAGAATGTTTTTTTGTTTTCGATGTAAAGGGTCTGTATGCCTTACCACCCCCCTCAAAATCGGCATTTTTATAGAACTCCACAAAAGTAAGACGAAGAGGATGAACCACAGAGCTGATCACACAAAGTGCAAAGTTCAAACCATGTCCTATAACCATTATTAATAATATTGGTAACCAGCCTACATAAGGGGGGAGCCCCTCGCCCGCTGTAAAGGCTAGAGAGTTGAAAACATTACCCAATATGCCTCCAGCCAGTCCCAATGCAAAGAGACGGATATAGGATAACACATCGCCCAATAAACCACTTACCATATTGTATGTGCCCCACAATCCGGAACCAAAATTTACAAAAATATTCTTATCGGGCGAGTTGTAGAAAAGTATAATAATAGCACATAGGGATGCAATAACCAATAGCATGTTTTTTATAAAACCATCAATATTTACTCCCAGCAAAGGCAATAAAAAATAGAGTATGATGACTATCAGGCCTATTAACCAACCCATATCAGAAAACGCATATTTTAATCCATACTGGATGGTTTTTTTAGTTATTTTAAACCCCATGGCAAAAAGAATCTGAATTACGCCTATTACTATAGAAAATACCATTAAAGGATGAAAACCTCCAAATTTATGCCCAAAATTGTCTTCTGTTATAAACATACTCTTAACCTCGGCTAACCACGGCCATGTAACGGATTCAAGCATTATACCAAAAAAAACACCCGTTAACAAACCTACCACCATTGTGGTTCCTCCCATTAAAACGCCCAGCATGGCTAAACTTTTATATTTGGGGAATTTTATACCCGCCCAAAGCGAGGCCAACAAAATAATGAGCCCATATCCACCATCGCCCAAGCATAGACCAAAGAAAAGCATAAAGAAAGGAGCGAAAAACATTGTAGGATCTAACTCTCCATAGTTTGGAAGGGAATACATATTGGTAATTGGCTCGAACAATCTGGCAAACCAGTTATTGGAGAGTAATACCGGCACATTTTCGCCATATATAGGATCTTCTATTTCATAAAAACAACCTGCATTGTCAAGATTATTTTTAAGTTTTTCAACACTCTTCTCTGGTACCCATCCTTGTAAAAATTTCAACTTATTATCAACAACCGAATCTGTATTAAGCACTACTTTTGAATAATCTATACGCTCATTCAAGGCTGTATGGGCTTTCTGTAAAGAATCAAGCTTTGTATTGGCTAATTCTACAAGTTTACGTCTATTGTCAATCTGCTCGGAATAACACTGCTCTATAGCTTTATCAATTTCTGAAAGAGATGCCTCAGGTAGATGGTGCGGTTCAACATCAATATCCACATTAACTCCTTTTGGAGTTAATGTGATAAAAAACACTTTAGCATTCTCCCTATTTATCTCTATGGCGTTAAATTCACTCTCCCACTCCTTTTTGTAGAAGCGTTCCGGAGAACAAAAAAAGCCTATTTCGTAACCAAATTTAGCTAAACGCTCCACACTCTGGGGAGAAAAATCCCCCCATGGAGCCAATAAAAAACGATCCTTTAATAACAGTTGCAAACGATGTTCAGTAAAAGCTTTACTCTGAATCAAAGCATCGTACTCTTTTACAGCTTGCTCTCCATCTTCTACCGTTCCCTTAATAGTAGTATCATTATCGACCAGTTTTTTAAGAGAGGTTATTATGGAATGGTAGTGTTTTAGTTCGTGAAGACTATCTTGAAGATTTTGATCCTGTATAGAGCCATTCTGTTTCTCAACTACATGAATAACGCCCAAATTACGTATACGGTCTAAAAACTGTTCGTACTCTTTATGATAGACCAAAAAGGTCAATTTTTTCATCTTGGTAATCATATCAAAGCCTCTTTAAGTTCTGAATTCTCTCTATTTTCTAATAAAGATTTGAGAATTTTCTGACTAGATTTGGATAGATTCTCTTCATCTTCCATAAAACGCTTTATCTTTCTAATAGCGTCTTCATAACCCGGTATCTGAACTTTCTCAAAAAGATTCACTTTTTGGGTTGTTTTTTTTCTGGCTTTCTCAAGTAAGTTTAACTTAGTAGCAGTGAACTCACAAAGAATAGCTGTATGAGCCAAATCTTTTAATATATCTATACCGTCGTAATACCACTTTGGCGAACTAAATATACTAAAAGGTTTAATCTCAAAGTCTACCTTATTTAACATAGGTATTCTAGTGCCGGCTATCTTTTTTATATATAAATCTAGATCGACAACTTTTATCAGTGATGGATCGAATTCATTCCATAAGGCAGACATAGAGTCATAACGAACAATACTATTCTCAAGCTCTATCTCAAGCTTATTTAAATCGTCTCTACTCTTTTTAACCTCTAAACGTAGGGCACTCTCCTTACTCTTTATTATGGGAAGAGTTCGTTCACGCATTTTTAGCTGTTTCTCAATAAGCTGTAACGAGGTTTTATTATATTGGAATTTTATCTCCATAATCTCTATTTTTTCTCAAACTTTAGGCCAATATTTCTCTATAAGTTCTATTTTCATATTTACCTCATCCTTCTTAAAATAGGTGGCAAAAAGTTCCCAAGCCACATCGAGCATCTCTGTAGTGTCAAGGTTTACATCAATGGCCAAAAGTCTTCTGGAATACTCTTTAGCAAAAGAGAGGGTACGCTCATCGTAATCGGTCAAATCAAATCCATTCTCCTCTTTAGTCTTAGCGTTAGAAGCATCAGCGTAAAGACGAACTGCAGCATTCATTACTTGGGGATGGTCAAAACGAGTTTTTTTACCATTAACTAACTGTTTTAAACGCGACAAAGAACGGAAAGGATCAATAATAACTTTTCCAACATCGCTATCACGCCGTAAAAACAGTTGCCCCTCTGTTATATAACCTGTATTATCGGGAACAGCATGAGTAATATCACCTCCTGAAAGGGTGGTTACAGCTATAATTGTAATTGAGCCCCCTGAAGGAAATTGTGCAGCCTTCTCATAAATTTTAGCCAAATCTGAATAGAGTGAACCGGGCATTGAATCTTTTGAGGGAATTTGATCCATACGATTAGAGACAATAGCTAAAGCATCAGAATATGATGTCATATCGCTAAGCAACACCAAAACTTTTTCGTTTTTCTCAATAGCAAAATACTCTGCAGCGGTCAATGACATATCAGGAATAAGAAGACGCTCTACTGCAAAATTTTCGGTTGTATTCATAAAGCATATTATACGATCCAAAGCTCCTGCATTAGAGAAAACATTTTTAAAATAGAGATAATCATCGTTAGTCATACCCATACCGCCAAGAATTATCTTGTCGGCCTTGGCACGCATTGCTACGGTAGCCATAACCTGGTTATAAGGTTGATCAGGATCGGCAAAAAATGGTATCTTCTGGCCTGACACTAATGTGTTATTAAGATCTATACCAGCTATGCCGGTAGCTATTAGCTCAGATGGCTGTTCACGGCGAACAGGATTAACCGATGGCCCTCCAATCTCTATCTCTTTACCGTCTATTGCCGGGCCTCCGTCAATAGGATCGCCATAGGCATTAAAAAAACGACCTATAAGTTGATCACTAACACGAAGTGAAGGAGCCTTGCCCAGAAACATCACCTCGGCATTTGTAGGTATACCATTTGTTCCCTGAAAAACCTGTAGAGTAACTTGGTCACCAACTATTTTAACAACTTGAGCCAATCTACCATCTATAATAGCAAGCTCATCATATCCTATATTATTAGCTTTAAGAGAACATGTAGCCTTAGTTATCTGGCTTATTTTTGTATATATTTTTTGAAATGCTGTTGTAGCCATAACTCTTTTTATGCTGTTTTACGTTTGGAAATCAACTCATTGAATTCATACTGATATTTATTATATTTATCTGTCTTGTACTCAGCGTAATTCATCTGTTTACATACATTTATAATGCGTCTAAAATAATCTCTAACCTCTATAAAAGTGTCAAATTTAAACTCTGCATTACAGACCTCCATAACCGTATTCACAATTGACTCCTGACGCTCCATGGAGGTAACAGCATCGATTGAATCGAATGCATCTTGTTGTAAAATAATAAAATCTATAAATTCAGATTTCCAATATGTTACGTGATACTCAACCGGAACACCATCATCGCCCAGAATATTAATCTGTTCGGCTATCTCTTTACCTCTTAACAGACGTGTTTTAAGATCATTTACCTTGGGTATCCAATCTTTATTGATTTTAGCACTAATAAATTGATCAAATTCCGGATATTCCACATATTTTGAATATGAATCTATTGGGTTAATGGCAGGATAACGCTTTTTGTCGGCTCTATCTTGCTCAAGAGCATAAAAACAACGGGCCACCTTTTTTGTATTCTCCGTAACAGGTTCTTTAAGATTTCCACCCGCCGGTGATACGGTTCCAATAAATGTGATGGATCCACTTTCACCGTTGTTCAATTTAACATAACCAGCACGACCATAAAAATTTGCTATAATTGACGATATATCCATAGGAAATGCATCCGGGCCAGGAAGTTCTTCCATACGATTTGACATCTCGCGAAGCGCTTGTGCCCAACGGCTTGTTGAATCTGCCATAAGCAAGATTTTAAGACCCATAGATCGATAATACTCAGCTATTGACATTGCAGTATAAACTGAAGCCTCACGTGCGGCTACAGGCATATTCGACGTATTAGCAATAATAATTGTGCGTTCCATCAATTTACGTCCGGTATGAGGATCATCAAGCTGGGGAAATTCAGTAAATATCTCTACTACCTCATTGGCTCTCTCGCCGCAAGCCGCAATAATTACAATATCTGCCTCGGCCTGTTTTGATATGGAGTGTTGAAGAACTGTTTTTCCGGTTCCAAAAGGACCGGGAATAAAACCTGTACCACCCTCTACAATGGGGTTTAAGGTGTCGATTGAACGTACTCCGGTTTCAAGTAGTTTAAATGGACGGGGTTTTTCCAAATAATTTATCATTGGTAGTTTAACCGGCCATTTCTGTATCATATTTACCTGAATTTCATTCTCTTGATTGTCAAGAAGAACAGCTATTGTGTCAATAATTTTATAATCTCCCTCAGGAACAATCATCTTAACACGTAGTTCACCCTGAATAGTAAAGGGAACCATTATTTTTAATTTCTGAAAGTTTTCCTCTACCTGACCGAGCCAATCTGCTGCTATAACCTTATCTCCGGCTTTAACTAAAGGTTTAAAGTTCCATAGTTTTTCATTATCTAACGGATAGGTGTATTCACCACGTTTCAAGAATACGCCAGTCATCTTATCAAGATCGTTCTGTAACCCATCATAGTTGCGCGACAACATTCCCGGCCCCAACGTTACCTCTAACATATGACCGGTAAATTCTGCCTTACTACCCACTTTTAAGCCACGAGTGCTCTCAAAAACTTGAACATAAACGTTGTCTCCAACAATCTTGATAACCTCTGACATCAACTTGTCACCTCCAGTCTCAATATAACAAATTTCGTTTTGAGCCACGGGTCCATCAACCTTAAGTGTTACCATATTAGAAATGACTCCGCTTACAATACCTTTTGTAGCCATTTTATACTCTATTTTATAAATTATCTATATTCAGCAGGAATCTTTGATTCCTGTTTTAACGACTCTATCAAACTCCTGAATAGCTGCCGTCCAGTATCTTTTTCAAGACTTATCCAACGTTCTACAATCTCAATCTTTGTAATAAACGAAAATAGTCTCTCTATTGAAAAATAGTTGAAAAACGAATTATCATCTAACCAACGCCACCTTAATATATCTGTTTTCTTCTCTCTCAAAATAAGATCTTTCTCTTCTTGAATACTTGATAATTCGTCGAAAAAATCAATCTCAAGAGAGAGGCCCCAATCTCTGGCACTCGAATGAGAAATAGATTTTGCCACATAGTTGTCTCCAACTATCATTGAATTTATATCCAATAAATGATTACGAGCAATATAACCGGTAATAATATTATTTATATCCTGATTAAATTCAAACCATCTCTTAACAAACAGGTTGTTAATCGTCTGTGTGTACCTATAAAAAAGTGTTAGAAGGCGATTTTTTGCAAAGGGTGTATCTATTTCAAAATCACCGTTAAAAAATTCACCCACATACTCTACCATATAGGTGGGGTATTTTAAGGATGGCTCATCACCGCTCCTTATAGTTGATATCATATCGGTAAGCTCATCTATCGTAAAGAGAGCACGATTTTGAGATCTGTTCTGATCTGTTAATAGATCCTCGGACGAGGTTCTAGGCTTATCTAAATTTAATAACAGATAAAGGAGATTATCCTGATCATATTTTTGATACACCAAATCTATAAGTTTCCGATCTTTTGCTGTAACGGCTAGATAGACCTCCTCTTTAAATTTTTCAAAAGAGTATATTATCTTGTCATCGTCTATAGTAATATCAGCCAGACCAGCTACTAAATAGTGATAGTTGCTCATTTCCGCTTATATTTCAAAATAGAGTGTCGATGATTAGCGGACGCAGAAATGATTTGAAGTAGTTTTCAAACTCTTCTTCTCCAAAGATAATTTTATATGAACCATCAGCGGGAGCTATAGAAAAGAAACTCTTCATTCCATTAACCTGATTGATTGTAATACCTTTATTGAGTATATGTTTAGCTTTCGATAGAAAATATTTCTTCAAACCCTCGGCATCGGGGGTAGAAATAACAACATTCTCTTTTTCGGCCCACTGTGTAGCTAAAGATAAAATGAATTGATTTAAATAGTCATTGCTTTTCGAAAAATTATCTATCTCCTCTTTAACAATAGTATCTGTTATTGCTGAAGCTATCTCTGACTTAAGAGCACTAAGCGAATGCGAAGCATATAACTTCAATTCATTTTTAGTGTTTTCAGATAATTCGGCCGCCTTCTTTTTTGCCGCTACCAAAATGCGTTCAGACTCTTTCTTGGCAGCCGATAAAATCTGTTCTGCCTTTGTATTTGCATCGGCAAGTATTTTATCTGCCTCTTCCCGGCCTTTAATAACTCCTTCGTTGTAAATAATATCGGTTAGCTCCTGAATTTTATTATTCATATTCACAAAAGTTAGTATTCGCTTATAATTTCAATTGTATAACTATATCCCATTTCTGC
>DASRNO010000038.1:0-8989 GCA_035647375.1 Bacteroidaceae bacterium | reverse complement strand
AATATGAATAACTTGAAAAAAACAATTCAATATAATGAAAAAAATATCAGGATTTTTAATGATAATAGGAGGTTGTGCTATTTTAATTGGGGCTTTGACACATATTACCGGATGGTCTCCGGCATCCTATATTTTTGGTTTGGGAGCTGTTATGTTTGCATCATCGCAACTTAATGAAAGATACAAAGGAGATAATCTGACTATTAAAAGGCTCAAAAGACAACAGGCGTTAGGAGCAATTTTTATTCTACTAACAACTTTTTTAATGTTTTCAGAAAATTTTTATAGCTCTATATTGTTCAATAACCATATGGATAGAACACTCAAAACTCTTCTTTTGTATATCACTAAAAAGAACACTTGGATATTGACACTCTCAATTGGAGCGTTTTTTGAGCTCTATTCTTCTTTCAGAATCTCTTTTGAGCTGAGTAAAGAAAAGAGATCTTAATAGTTCTATTTATAATGCTAACATACAGAATGAAAACTACTTGACAAATATTAAAGTATAATAAAATCATAGTTTTTTTAAATTCATGTACTACTTTTGTCATCTATGATATTTTGTTGATAATTTTCGACAATACTCAAATAATGAAAAAGTATATTACATCACTGTCACTTATTACAATCCTTTTTTGCACCTCTTGTGCTCGGCCCTATTATGTAGAGGGAAGCGTGGATCTATATGGTTATGAGGGGAGTGATATGGGACTATTTATGTTTGAAAACTCTAAGTTTATAAAGATTGATTCCGCACCGGTTAAACATGGCAAGTTCTATATGACCGGTACAGCTGATACTGTGATGTTGGTAGAATTATGTAGGGGAACAGAGCCGATAATGCCTATTTTTATAGAACCCGGTAAAATAAAAATATCTATTAAACCTTCAAGTCTAAAGGTAAGTGGAACGGAGCAGAATGATCTGTTATACTCATTTCTTGAGCAAAAGGTTGTATTTGATAACCGTTATGAGGATTTGATGCAGCGTCGTAATCGCATTGTCAGAATAAGTGGATTCTCAAGTAGCGCATTCAGAGAGATTGAGGATAGTATTGCTATTATAATAACAGAAACCGAAAATTTGATAGTTGAATTTATAAAGAAAAATTATAATCGACCTGTAGGGCTTGGCGTCTTTTCAATGGTCTGTTACGCTATGCCGACACCCGTGGTTACTCCTATAGTAAAACGTATTCTTGACGACGCACCCGAAAACTTTATGCAACAAACATTTGTTAAGGATTTTGTAATATTGTCGGGATATGAGCCGAGTGGTAAAAAAAGGAAAAACCGTTAAGATTTTTTCAATCCTTCAAAGATAACCCTGAAAGCTTCGGCCGACGAGGCTTTAATATGTTCCAAAACATCCACTTCGCTTTTGTAATCTCTGCCTTTGGCCGGAATAGGTGCATGTATTGTAATACTCATTTTGTGACGGTTTATAATTTTGTCATTTTTTGACATTACAAAATAGGAGCCATTTATGGTTATTGGTAACAGGGGCAGTTGCAACTCTTCGGCCAACCGGAAAGCTCCTTTCTTAAATTTTCCCATTGTACCGTCTGCACTTCTTGTACCTTCAGGGAAGATTGTTACTGAGGTGCCATTTTTCAATATATTTGAAGCTATCTTTAAACTCTCCTGACTCTCTTTGTGCGATCTGCGATCTATAAAAATATGACCTGCCATCTTACAGGCCGGTCCGATAAAAAGAAGCCTTTCCAACTCTTTTTTTATAAGCCATTTAAAATTTATTCCAATAAAACCATATATCAGGAAAGTATCGAAGATTCCCTGGTGGTTGGAAACTATAATGTAAGATTGATTTTTATCTATATTTTCTCGACCTGTCACCTTTATTGGTAGTAAAAAAATTCTACAGATAACTCTTCCCCAGATCATACCCGGATAGTAACCCCAAAAAAGACTATTTCCCAACAATCCTCCAAGGATAGTTATAAGCGCAGTTAGTATGGTGATAACAAGCGCTATTGGTAAACCAATAATAATTTGATAAATGATGTACAATATCTTTTTCATCTTACGAAAGTAATTTTTTCTCCTTTGTGTTTTTTGGAAATCTCTCCATCGTTGTAAATTCTGTTACCATTAACCCAAGTCTGTTGAACACTCCATTTGAATTTCATTCCTTCAAAAGGAGTCCAGCCGCACAGGTTAGTAATATCGGAAGAGCTCACTGTTTTAACCTCTTCTTTCTCTTGTACTAATACCAAATCGGCTTTATATCCCTTTCTTATAAATCCTCTCTTCTCTATATTGAATATAATAGCGGGATTATGACACATTTTTTGTACTATCTCTGTTAAAGAGATGTAACCTAAGCTATGTAATTCAAGAAGTGATGGCAGAGAATAGGGTAGTATTGGCATTCCCGAAGCTGCGCTTATACTGCCTCCTATTTTCTCGTTAAGCAGATGGGGAGCGTGATCTGTTCCTACAACATCTATCTTATTGCTTTTTAAGGAGTTTCTTAGTGCTTCACGATCGTCTTTGCTTTTGATAGCCGGATTACATTTTATGCGCGAACCTAATGTTTTGTAATAATCCTGATGGAACATAAGGTGTGCAGGAGAGACCTCGGCTGTTATTAATTTATCATCCGGTGGAGAGTCTTGAAACAACTCAAGCTCTTTAGCAGTACTTACATGTAGAATATGAAGTCTGGCATCTGTCTGATGTGCTAATTCAATGGCTAAAGCCGATGAACGATAACAGGCTTCGGCACTTCTTATAAGTGGATGGCAGGTTATATCGGGTTCTTCACCCTGTAACAGGGTTTTGTATTTAGCTAAATTGGCGTTGATAATAGAGGAATCTTCACAATGTGCGGCAATTGGTACGGGCGATGTTTTGAAAAGCCTTATTAATAACTCCTTATCGTCAAGGAGCATATCGCCGGTACTGGAGCCCATGAAAACTTTGACTCCGCAAACAGAGCCCGGATCTAAATTCTCTATCAGATGAAGATTATTACCGGTGGCTCCAAAATAAAAAGAGTGGTTAACAAGACAGTTTTCGGCTGCAATATCATATTTGTCTTGTAAATGATTTATCGACGTGGTGGGAGGTATTGTATTGGGCATATCGAAGATAGTAGTTATACCATCGGCTGCAGCTGCCGCACTTTCACTTGCCATTGTAGCTTTATGTGTAAGACCGGGCTCCCTAAAATGCACATGGTCGTCTATAATACCCGGGAATAGGTACATGTAACGAGCATCTACGGTATAATCGACAGTAGGAGGTAATGATTTTCCCTTGGGAATAATGTCCACTATAGTATCTCCACATATAAGCAAAGAACCAACAAATACGCTCTTCTCATTTACGATTCTGGCATTTTTAATCAGTATGCGTCCCATCTCTATTTTTATAGTTCCGGCTTATGTTTTATCTTATTTGGATATCGTTTGAATATACTTGCAGCTTTTAATTTAATAACTCCAAAAAACGCTTCTCCAAAAATGCCGCCACTCATTTTTGATGTTCCATGTTCTCGATTGATAAATATTACAGGAACTTCGGTAAGTTTGAAACCTAATTTGTAGGCTGTAAATTTCATCTCTATCTGAAAGGCGTAACCTTTAAAACGAATAGCGTCAAGATTGATTGCCTCAAGAACTTCTCGCTTATAACATTTAAAGCCGGCAGTGGTGTCTTTTAGTGGCAATCCGGTTATAAAACGCACATATTTCGAGGCAAAGTAAGACATTAATACTCTACCCATAGGCCAGTTAACTACGTTGACTCCACTTACATAACGTGAACCTATAGTAAGATCGTATCCATCTATGGCACAAGCATTATAGAGCCTAGGTAGATCTTCGGGGTTGTGAGAAAAATCTGCGTCCATCTCGAAAATGTAGTTGTATCTCTTTTCTATGGCCCATTTAAAGCCAGTGATGTAAGCTGTACCAAGACCTAATTTTCCCTCTCTTTCTATTATGAATAGATTGTTTGGGAACTCTTCCTGAAGTTTTTTTACTATAAGTGAGGTTCCATCAGGAGAACCATCGTCAATTATTAGGACGTTGAATCTCTTTTCAAGTCCGAATACAGCGCGTATAATATTCTCAATATTCTCTTTTTCATTATACGTGGGGATGATTACAACGCTGTCTATCATATTGATTGTATGTTGATAAAATTTGAACCAAATAGGGATAGTATCCCGAAAAGATCATTAGTTACAAACTTAAATGAAAAAAATGATTTTGGTAGTAAGAAATAGATAAAAACCACTCTTGTTAAAAAGTTATTGGTTTTTTTATTCTATTACGTTTTTTATTTTTCTTTCTTTTTTTTAGGATGAACCAAGTAATTATAAATGTGATTACTATTCCGATTATAATCAGCGTTATTATATTTAGACTGTCTCCTTTAACTCTGGACCACATATCTATCATTGCTTCAACACGTTCTCCACAGTCGCGCATAAGATCGCATCTTTGAATAACCGATTTGTCAGGATAACGTATTCCGTTTACCTGGACACTATATGCACTATCACCAAAAAAATAACTTAAATCTACTCTTTTCTCAATTGTAGAATCTAACTGTGATTCTAAAACTTCGGGGGTTCCTATCACACTTACATAACCTGTAGCTGCCATGTTTCGAATAGCATTATGAGACATGCATAGAAAATTGATAAAATACATGGCGGCCTTAGGGTTTTTGGCATATTTGGGTACAACCCATCCATCGAACCAGAATGTACTTCCCTCTAATGGGACTGTATAATCTAAGCTTACGGCATCGCCTACCTCTTCCATGGCCCAGGTGGCATCACCACTCCAAGTTACGTTAATCCAAGCTTTTCCCTGAACCATACGTTCTTTACCAAAATCTACTTCCCATCCGGAAATGTTGTTTTTAGCTGCTTTGATTGTATCTTCAAATAGTTTAATAGCCTTGTCGGATGCGTCGTTAATTATCTCGTGACGGGTAGCTAAGCCCTGAGCCAATTCGTCTTGACGTACATATTGCATAACAGAGCCGTAAACATCACGGAAAGCATCTTTCATAAGTATTTTATCCTTGAATAATGGATTCCAAATAGCTCCCCAGGTGGATATATCTTCTTTAGTAACATATTCTGTGTTGTAAAGTAATCCGGTTGTTCCCCACATATAGCCTACAGTATAATCGCTGGCAAGTTTGTCGTTTGTAGAGAGTTTGTTAAATTGTTCGATAGCAAAATTGGAAACGTTTATGGTGTAGTTGGGGGTGTGGCCAAAGTCGCGATTTATAGGTAAGAGAAGATCTTTCTTCATCATTCGTTCTATGATATAGTCTGATGGACATACTACATCGTAATCCTCGCGCCCTTTTTCTATTTTTGTGAGCATTACCTCGTTAATATCAAAAAGCTGATAAATTACGCGAATATCCTGACCGGTCTGTTCTTTATACCAAACCTGGAATTCTGATAATAGCTTTTCGTCAATATAATCAGCCCAGTTATAGATTTTAAGGATTCCGCTACGCTCCTCTTTTTTAGAGTTAATGGATTGAGAGAAGCTTAATAATCCTATGGTTAATAGAAGAAAACCTAATATTTTTTTCATTTTATAATGGTTTAAAGTTATTATATCACTCTTTGTTGTTCATCTTTATAGAACGTATATTTATCACTATAAGCAACACTAGTACTGTTAGAAAAATTATTGATGCCAATGATCTAAGCTCGGGAGTTAGGCCGCCTTTGCGGGCATCGGCGTAAATATAGGTTGACAGAGTTTCTAGTCCTCTGCTCCCTTTTGTAAATAGTGTAACTGCAAAGTCGTCAATGGAGAGTGTGAATGCCAATATAAAGCCACTTATCATACCCGGTTTTATTTCGGGGATAATAACTTTTCTGAATGCCTGAAAAGGGGTGGCCCCAAGGTCAAGAGCGGCCTCGTAAATATTCGGATCCATTCTATTCAGTCTAGGCATAACACTTAAAACCACGTATGGAGTACAGAAGGTAATATGTGAAAGGATAACAGTAAGATAACCTCCTGATATACCTAAACTTACAAAAAGAATAAAAAGAGATATACCGGTTATAATATCCGGATTTATTATAGGGATATTATTGACAAAGTTTACCGGCTGACGCCATTTATTCCGCATATTGAATATACCTACTGCCGCCAAGCTGCCAAGAAGAGTCGAAGTTGTGGCTGCTACAGAAGCAATAATTAATGTATTGAATATTGCCGATGATATAGATGAAGCGTGATTAACCTCTCCCGATATGAGTGAGGTGTAGAGATCTAATGAGAACCCTTTCCATTCACCTATCGATTTGGAATTGGTAAAAGAGAAGATTATTATTATGGCTATTGGGGCATAAAGAATGGCCAAAAGTAAATAGAGATAGATGTTTGCCAAAATCTTTTTCATAATATTATCAAATAAATTGTCCCTCTTGAATATTCTCTTTGTTCTCTTTTCCAAAAAGAGTGGTGGCCGCTATAATTAGCAGCATAATAAGTGAGAGAGCCGCACCATAATTCATCTTATCACTTAACATGATATTGTCTTGAATAATTGATCCGAACAATCTCTTAGTATTTAGAGTAAGTATTTCTGAAATAGCAAAAGTGGAGATGGTTGGAAGAAAAACCATCATTATACCGCTTATTACACCGGGAGCTGATAGTGGTAAAATGATCCTTTTGAATACCATAAACCGGTTAGCACCAAGATCTTGTGCCGCCTCTATATAACTTTTATCAATTTTTAGTATTGTGTTGTAGATTGGATAGATCATGAATGGAAGGAAGTCATAAACCAAACCAAATATAAGAGCTCCTTCTCCAAGACGAAGATTAAGAAAATCGAAGAGAGCTACTGTTGCAAGAGATCTCATTAGAATATTTATCCACATGGGTAGGATAAATAACATAACTAAAGTTTTACTACGGTTAAGTTCCGAATTGCTCAAAATATATGCGGCCGGATATCCTATAAGAATAGAGAGAGCAGTTGTTATTATGGCTATGCCGATAGAGTAGATAAATGTGTTAATGGTCTCTGATTGTGTAATGAATTTTGCAAAATTTTGTAGAGTGAAACCGCCATCGTTGTCGCGAAAAGCATAAACGGCTATTAATAATAGGGGTAGAACCACAAACAGAGCCATGAAAACCATATATGGTATAGCCCAATTACCTCTTTTATAGACCGGATGGAATACTGTTTTCATTCGCTTGCCGATAATTTTAAATATTTGGGATTAATCTTTATACCTACTATGTCGCCATCGTCCCATACATCTTGAGTATCGACAAAGAGGTCTTCTCCATTGTGGGTGGTAATAGTTATGTGATAGTGATTTCCTTTATAGAGTATAAAACTTACTGTGCCTGAAACAACTCCATCTTCTTTATCATCCATAAGCTCTATTTTGTTAAAATCAATAGAGATAGAGACTTTGGTACCCGATTCAAAAGATGTTTGGGGTAGGGTCTCAAAGATAGTTCCTAACATATCAACATGATTGTTGTCTTTTATTACTCCCTGTATAGAGTTTTTTATAAAATCTTTGCGCATAACGTGTATATCGGACGGTTTGATAATAAGACTAACCTCTTGTCCGGTTTCGAATGCGTTATAATCTTGTATGGTTAGTTCATATTTGTTCTCTGTCTCCACAAGCATTTCGTAATGTACCCCTTTAAATATACACGAACGAACAATTCCGCCAATCATAGCCGAGCTATTACGGGGCATTATATAGATGTCTTCGGGACGTAATACTATATCAACCGGAGTATTTGTTCCCAAACCTGAGTCAACACATTCGAACTCTTGATCCATGAAATTAACCAGCTGATCTTGCACCATAATTCCGTTAAGAATATTGCTGTCGCCAATAAAATCTGCCACAAATGGATTTGAAGGTTCGTTGTAAATATCTGTAGGTTTTCCTATCTGCTGCACTTTACCTTTGTTCAGAACTACGATTGTGTCGCTTAAAGTTAAAGCCTCTTCTTGGTCGTGAGTAACATAAATGAATGTGATTCCCAGATCTTTATGCATCTGTTTGAGTTCGAGCTGCATATCTTTACGCATTTTAAGATCAAGAGCGGCTAAGGGTTCATCTAGTAGAAGAACCTGAGGTCTGTTAACAATAGCTCTAGCAATGGCTACTCTCTGTTGCTGGCCACCTGATAATGAGTCTACATCACGCTCCTCGTAATCGGTCATACCTACAATCTTAAGAACTCGTCTTACCTGTTTGTAAATATCCTCTTCGTCCATTTTTCTCAGTTTCAGACCGAAAGCAATATTTTCATATACATTAAGGTGAGGAAATAGTGCATATCTCTGAAAGACAGTGTTCATAGGACGTTTGTGAGAAGGAACCAGAGTTATGTCTTTACCATTCATGCGTATCTCTCCTTCTGAAACTCGATTAAAACCGGCTAACAAGCGGAGTAGGGTGGTTTTTCCGCAGCCCGATGGGCCTAAAAATGTTACAAATTCTCCTTTCTTAACAAAAAGACTTACACCATCTAGTACCTGTTTATCGCCAAACCACTTTGAGACATTATCTAACTCTATGATATAAGTTTTGCTCTTATTTACCTGATTATTGGCTAATTTGGCCTCGGCTATGTCTGGAGGCCAATGCATGCCATTTATAAGAGATGAATTGGAGGGGGAACCGTAGTGGTTTTTTTTAGTCATTTCAATAAAAAAAACAGAAAAATACCTCTAAAAATAGGGGTGCAAAGTTATCTTTTTTTTCCGGATTTCTATTATGAGAATCTAATTATTTATAATCTTTTCTGAAAGCTTATCGCTAAATGTGTTATCTCTAAGTTTTGCATTTGGTTTGAAAATTATAGACCTCTGTTTTTTTTACTCTCTATTGTTTGTAAATTTGCGGCGCTATTTTAACAAATATTATTTACAAACAGATGAAAAAGTGTTTTATCATTATGATTATGGCTGTGCTAATGGGT
>DASRNO010000037.1:0-3296 GCA_035647375.1 Bacteroidaceae bacterium | reverse complement strand
TGGAGCTACCGATACTGAAACCGGACCTATGCTTGAAAGTAACTCTAAAATTCATAACGTATGGAAATATTTTGACTACAGATATCATAGAAGTCGCCGTTGTTTCCATCTGTTTTTGCCGGAAAATAGACTAAATTCTTAAATTACTGCTATTTTTTTTATAAAAAGAGAACAACTTATCAAAAGCATTCATATATTTGCAACACATTATGGAAAAAATGACTAGTTCTGCATACTTTTACTTTTATTTTACCAGACAATTATTGCCGGGTGTATGAGTGGTATGCAAAAAAATGAATATAACAAAAAGACCCGGATCTAAAGATTCGGGTCTTTTTTATAACAATTTGTCGAATAATATTTAAAGAATAGAATTATGATTGCAGTATTGAAAAACGGAGTCTCTGAGACTCAAAAGAACAACTTGATTAAATGGCTGAAAACACAGGGGGTGGATATACATCTCTCTGAAGGTAAATTCCAGACAATAATTGGACTAATTGGCGACACAAGCAAAATTGATATCGACCTATTAAACGGTCTTGATATTATTGATAGTGTTACGCGTATAAGTGAACCGTTCAAATGTGCCAACAGGCGCTTTCACCCTACCGACACTATAGTAGAGATTGGTCAAGGTGATAACAAAGTACTTATAGGAGGGGGAAATTTTACGATTATTGCAGGCCCCTGCTCTGTAGAGTCTGAAGAGCAAATAATAGAGGTGGCTAAAAGGGTTAAAGCCTCTGGAGCCCTTCTTATGCGTGGAGGAGCATTCAAACCCCGCACATCACCTTATGATTTTCAAGGACTTCGCGGCGAAGGGCTCAAGTTATTGAAAAAAGCCAGCCAAATAACCGGTCTTCCTATAGTGACCGAAATTATGTCGACCGATCATCTGGACATGTTTTTAGATGTTGATGTTATACAAGTGGGAGCACGTAATATGCAGAATTTTGAGCTACTCAAAGAACTTGGACGTACCAAAAAACCTATTCTGCTTAAACGGGGTTTGGCCAGTACTCTTAAAGAGTTACTGATGAGTGCAGAATACATTATGGCAGAGGGTAATAACAATGTAATTCTCTGTGAAAGAGGCATTAGAAGTTACGATACATACACCCGTAATGTGCTTGATTTAGCGGCAGTACCTATGTTAAAAGAGCTATCACATCTTCCCGTCATTGTAGATCCGAGCCACTCTACCGGCAAGGCACGTTTAGTAAAGCCAATGTCTATGGCAGCTGTAGCTGCAGGTGCAGACGGGTTAATTATAGAGGTACATAACTGTCCTGAATGTGCCCTGTGTGACGGAGCACAATCTATTACACCAGACCAATTCGATGAATTGGTTAAGAGGGTTAACAGTATAAAAACTCTTTTACAAAACTAATTATGATTACGGGAGTTGTGGGACTTGGTCTGATAGGCGGTTCGATAGCTAAAGCCTATAAACAGGCCGGATGGAGAGTATTTGGTGTTGATACGGATAAGTCTATAGAAAATTTTGCAATACTCTCAGGTGCTATAGATGCATCTCTGGATAACTATTCTTTAAAAAAATGCGATCTTATCCACATAGCTATTAATCCTATAGGAGCAGTAGAGTTTATGAAGGCTAACGCCAAAGAGTTTCAGAAAAAATGTGTGGTAATAGACAATTGTGGAACAAAACAGAGAGTGTGCAAAGCAGGATTCGCTCTTGCACAAGAAAATGGTTACACATACGTTGGTGGACATCCTATGGCCGGCACACATCTATCCGGTTTTAAAAACTCCAACGCATCGCTTTTTACAGGTGCTTCAATGATTATTGTTCCACCTGTTCAAGACAATATTGAACTACTGGAAAAAATAAAAAAGCTTCTCTCCCCCATGGGGTTAAAAAAAATAGTATCGGCCACTGCAGATGAGCACGATAGAATAATAGCTTTTACATCGCAACTGGCTCATGTAATATCAAACGCCTATATAAAGAGCCCCACAGCAATTAACCACAGAGGATACAGTGCAGGCAGTTTTAAAGATCTTACCAGAGTGGCATGGTTGAACGAAAATATGTGGAGCGAACTGTTTATAGAGAACCGGAAACATCTTATAAAAGAGACCCGTATTTTAATTGATAACCTTGAGCAATACGTCAAAGCGATGGAAGAAAACAACGTAAATAGACTTAAAGAGCTTTTAAAAGAGGGTAGAATAGCAAAAGAGATATCAGAATAATTAAGAGAATAATATGCTCAACAGTACAAAAATAAGAATAACAACCTCTACTCCTTACAATATAATTATTTGTCAAAATAGTTTGGAACAGGTGGGTTATGCCGTAAAAGAGGTTCTGGAATCAGACAAAATAGCAATACTAACCGACGATAAAGTTAACAATTTATATGGCAAGAGAGTTATGGAATCTCTATCAAGAAGCGGTTTTAAATGTTATAAGTTTGTGATTAAAAATGGTGAGAGTAGCAAGAATATGGAAACTCTTATATCTTTTATCAATTTTCTTGCCACTAATAAAATAACACGTAACGATGCTGTTCTTGCCTTGGGAGGTGGTGTTGTAGGCGACATAGCAGGTTTTGCTGCAGCTATATTTTTAAGAGGTATTAAATATATACAAGTTCCTACTACTCTATTAGCTGCTGTTGACAGTTCTGTAGGTGGGAAAACAGCTGTTGATATAAGTGCCGGCAAAAATCTGGTTGGTGCTTTTCATCAGCCAAGCTTAGTCTATTGTGATATATCTACTCTAGATACTCTTGAACCTAATGTTTTGCGCGATGGCTTTGCAGAGGTGATAAAATATGGAATTATAATGGACAACAGGCTATTTCAACAACTCTATGAACCTCCGGTAAAACATTTAAAAGAGATTATTACTCGTTGTGTAGAGATTAAACGCGATGTAGTAAATGCCGATGAGTTTGATAAAGGCGCCAGGCAATTACTCAATTTTGGCCATACCGTAGGACATGCAGTCGAACTGTTGAGTAATTTCTCCATATCGCATGGTAGCGCTGTTGCTATTGGAATGGTAAGGGCGGCTAAAATTGGAGCTTTATATGGTTTAAAAAATTTCACACAATCCATAACCCATATTCTAGAGCAATATGATTTCAATCTGAGTTGTCCCTACAATGCCGATCAAATATTTTCTGCTGCTCTTTCTGATAAAAAATGTGCCGGTGATAATATTACTCTGGTTTTACCCGAAGAGATTGGAAAGTGTGAGCTTTATAAAATTCCAATTTCAAGATTAAAAAAACTACTTAAAGATACTGAAATATGATTCT
>DASRNO010000036.1:0-63236 GCA_035647375.1 Bacteroidaceae bacterium | reverse complement strand
TTCCTTTGTATTCTTTATTCTAGGTAGATTATGTTGTAATTCTGTTACATCATAAAATTCAAATAAATCACTCTTAACACATGATGATGACAACAATCCCGTGATTACCGTAATAAAACACACTATTAAAAACCTTAATCTAAACTTCTTAATATTTAATGTCTTAATTAATAACTTGATTTATTGCAAAAGATTATTTGTTATATTTAGCATATAATTCTCTGGCCTCATCAATCATTCTCCGGACATCCTTTGAGCGGTCTATCTTGACATCCTTGTGAATAATCGTTTCAGCTATACCTAGAGCCGTCAAAGTGTCATCACTGGCCTGATAGATTTGCATCAGAGAATAGAGTGGATAGAACCTAGCTGGAATCATACGTGAGGCTTGCTCATAATGACTTATTGCAGATAAGGTGTCGCACGTGTGAAGGCAGTCTTCAGCAAGGAGTAGCTGTACATCATAATCGTTCCAGTAGTCAAAACACTCTTTCGCAATGACCAAGCTTTCATTATAATAGCCGGAGTAGTACAGTTCGGCGGCATAGTTATAAAGGAAAGATCCATTGTCTGACAG
This sequence comes from Bacteroidaceae bacterium, assembly GCA_035647375.1. GTDB lineage: Bacteria > Bacteroidota > Bacteroidia > Bacteroidales > Bacteroidaceae > Colenecus. Next base: position 62,659 of record DASRNO010000036.1, on the reverse strand, counting down.
CTTTCCATACAAAACCGCGTATTCAGTAAACATCTGATTTGTCTGACCAGCAAGTGACTGTTCTTGGACTCGTAGCCATTTGATTTTCCACTTACATGTTGTAGCTGTCAAACACATCAAGTATACAAATACCGGTAACATGGTAATGCGTCCAATTCGCAGGAAATTGGGTGAAACGCTTTTCTCAATAATCATAATTATAACTATTGATACCGTCACCCATACGAACGGTATCCTGAAAGGGTATGAGAAAAAGCACCAAATAAACAACACTGCTACTTGTGACAGCAGCAACCCCTTCCCCTTCTCGCAATTCTTAACTATACCTATTGTCACCAGCACGAATGCGAAAATGAGTGACACTAAACCAACAATACCATATCTTATTGTAATCATGAGGAATTCGTTGAAAGGATGGTTGATATTGTCAGCTTGCAATATGAATGGTGATTCTGGGTGCAAATCAAGAAATTCGGCCTGATACTCCATGTACGATGACAAAAATCCGTCTGTTCCAAATCCGAGCAATGGCCTGTCAACAATCATATCCATTGCCACTCTCCATATTAACAGACGACCATTCGCCGAATCGGCCTTGAATCGATAAAGGAAATACAAAATAAGAATGAGAATTGGCAATATTACAAAAACAGTACGCAAATTACTCATGAGCAGTTTGTGCATCCTATTCGATTCAACGATTGTTACCACCAATACAGCAAAAACAGAGGCTATAATCCCTGTACGTGATTCTGAGAATGCCACAAAAACAAACAGTCCACAAGCTACAATCCACCACCGTATACTTGTCCTACCGACATGAGTCACGGCATAATAAACCGCTATCGGTATGCAGAAGGAAAGCTGCATTGCAAATATGGCCGGGTTATCGAAACTACCTGTATAGACAAAAAAGTAATTATATGACGGTATCAACATGAAGTACTGGGCCAACGCGAATAGTGATTCGGCTATTCCAGTTAAGCAAATACCCTTGAATAGAATATCAAAGGCACGTATGGCAATCAGCTGATCATCATGCGTAAGAAGAGCCGTCACTAACAAGCATAATATCACTCCGAATATAGTCCAGTATTTCCTGTATGTGTCAAATAAATCCATATGCATGCCTGATACAATAAAGACGCTTCCGGTGTAAAGAATCAGGAACAGGACTGCAAAAACGATACAATATGTGCAATATCTATTCTGCTTCATGGCAATATCTATACCATTCGTTTTTATAATATGATCCGTCCAAATATGTACCTGGAATATAGGTGCTCAAACCAGAGTATGTCCTTATCAGGAGTATGCTGTCACGACTTCCCGTCTGCGTGAATACCGATGGGGTATTAACTTTCCTTACTATCGTACGTTCCAGCTGTCTCTCAAAGGCGAAATATAATATAGTATCTGTGGACAAGACTACCGCATAGTTACCCAAATCAAAATACAGATTAGGACTGTAGCAGTCAAAAGTCTGAATTGACTTTCGGTCAATACTGTCATGGTCGTTCGATACAAGTATTTTGAAAATTTCAGCCAATCCGTCCATCTCGTTGCAGTCAATAAGTGAGGCAATGCCGGACACCATTCCTTCCTCATAGACATCTGTATAACAAAAGTCCATATAGGCACTGATTGACGCTGCTAGCGATTCGCGTGTGCCCTTAATCAATTCCGGCAGCATAGAATGATAAGGAAAGCCTATTCCCAACATCTCCGCCGGTGAGGCTATGATATAATCTGCCGAGTTGCGCAGAGCGTATACTACCTCAACACTCCCCATGAAGCATGCGTCAAACAGCAGAAAATATGGTGCCTTAGTAAAACTTAAGATGTCTGCCATATCTAATACACCCATACTGTAAGGGCCGTCTACACCTATGGCTTTTGTCAATGCTTTGAACACCTCCGGTGCTTCATTGGCAGGCAGCCATCCGCTGCCATGAGACCAGTATATCAGGCCATACCGTTCACTAGACGATTCAGTGATCATAGTTTTCAGAATATCCTTGAATACGGAAGGCGATGTTGAGTATTGCTCCTGATATGCTTTTATCATCCTAGTTCTTACCTGCCCGAATTCCAGAAGTACAAAATGCCGCAGATATGGCGTGTCCGTCTGCCTGTCAACATAAAGGAACAGTTCGCTTCCCGCCGAACAACCTTTCAGCCCTCTTATCAAATCATCAATGATATATTCTGTATGATCGTCTAAATCGTTGTCAGAAATTAGAAAAACAAACACGGACAATCCATTGCTGTTTATAAAAACATCATCATATTTACTGCATGATTGACAAAATAACACCAATTAACAATATAAATAGCCACCTCATTTCAAATAGTGTTAGAGATAGTTTTATGACATGTATTCGTCCTCAATAATTTTTGTCGAACTTTCATCCTTTATGACGATTAAATGTCACTCTTGTGATTTCTTGGTTCCGGGGCCAAACCAAATGGTGTCAACAGTGCCGTCAAAATGTTCAATGGTGTTATATTTGGGATATTTCACTATAATCTCTTCCATTCTACCCTCATAATATTTCAATAAATCTCTGTATAATATAGGGTAAAATGTTACGCCCCAACCTGTTCCAAACATAACCTCAAATGGCTCTCCGTTGTCAGCCCATATCCTGACTTCAGCGCAATATTTTATTACGATACGACCTATTGGTTCTTCGTCACTATCATAAAAATATGTAATTGAATAATACTCGCGACCAGAGATTTTTTTAAAGGGTTCATAGATATCATCCCAGTTTTCTTTTTCTTTCTCAGCAGAGCCGAAAAAATAGTACGGTACCGGCCCTTCAATGACAGGTTCATTCTCTGTCCTATAATAGTCAGGACCAAAATTCAGCACCACTTCCTTGGCAAGAGACAAGAGATACTCGTTCCTAGCCTCCTGAGTAAATTCCTTAAGATTCACTTCAGAATAAACCTGTAACTGCAAAACAAGCAGGAATAACAACAAAATACTTTTTCTCATAATTCTTAATGTTTTTGTAAATGTATATTTAATAATCAAAGATAACGCCTGTTGGGACCAAAAGAATAAAGTTCGTAATTTGAAGTCTTTGGTTGCCCTGATTTTATCACACTACTACTGTAATCGTATAATAAACCCGGCAGATGATCATAATTTGCACGATTAATGTCGCTTTCAGATGGTCCCGTTGATCTACTATGACCAGCGGGAAAGAATTCTAATGATGTATGTGTATGAAAAAAACCACAAACTTCTTGATTGTTTGCATTTGGGCCTAGTTCAATATAAGCAGCAGACGTACCTGTGATTTCTGGACCTTCAATAATATCACCACAATAAATAACATTATTAGTAGAATAGTAAATATAAAAACCATATTCGCGGCGCCCATTTTGTGTACATGCATCCAAAGTCATTTGCCAAGCAGTGTTCATTTTTGCAGCTACTACTGATGATGCGGCAAGTTCATCTAAAGTAGGAAAACAGGAATAAGGATTAAAGTTACCTTCCTTTGTATTCTTTATTCTAGGTAGATTATGTTGTAATTCTGTTACATCATAAAATTCAAATAAATCACTCTTAACACATGATGACAACAACAATCCCGTGATTACCGTAATAAAACACACTGTTAAAAACCTTAATCTAATCTTCATAATATTTAATATTTTAATTAATAGCTTGGTTTATTTATTAACCTATTTCGTTATTTCATTTACCATCATTCGACATTGCCGTCCGTGTCAATCAGAAACGGGCGCTCGTCTATGCCGCAGGATATACCCAGCGGCCGTCACTGCTACAGTATCTGATCTCATGGACATCACCTAGATGTATGTCGTTGTCATTACTTCGAGGCACTATTCTAACGTAGAGAACGTTAGTGGCTGCACCTGCATCCATGCCTATCCAGCTGCCGTCATGAGACAGGTAGCGCCAGTAGCAGCATGGAGACACAGAATTTACTAGAATACTGTCAGGAATGGACAGATCATTTATGACATAGAGTGTGTCGGCATCGCTGAAATCTGCATGTTGTGAGCATTGAATCTGACCGCCAAGCAGGCGTTTGCACATCTTGGCCGCGTTGTTGGACTGGTAGTGTTTTCGACGTACCGTGACGGTACGATATGCGGATATGTTATACTCAATATACTCTCTGCTCTCGTCAGTATAAATTATGAACGGCTTGGATAAAGGATGTAGCATCTCACCATCATAGCCCAATATTATATGCATAATATTGCGGCCCATTCGTCTAAAGTATATCCTACCATATTTTACCGGACTGAAATCGACTATGCTCCAATCCATTCCAACACCCGTAAATATGGTTATATATGCGTATCTTTCAACAATAATTGAGGGGAGATGTGTTTCTTGCTCTGTCATTGGCCTTACTGGAATATGTCCCAGAATATCAGCTCTGACTAAAGACCAGCTAATACTAATAAATAATAATATAAACAACAATATCAGACTCTTAAACACCTGTTTCTTCATGATTACAATCACTAAATTTGTTTATACAAAGAAATGTTTCTACAAGCACTTCCACCAAACAAAAAGGAAATTATTTATCTGACACTCAGGTTTGTATTACATTGATATTCAATTACTTAACATAGTGTCAGACATTATTTTTCTGACACTACTACAAATGCTTGTAAATCAGCAGCTTACAACAAGAATCTGTCATAACACACTTATCTATTTCATTTACAGGTAGATAGAAAAAACCAAGTGGTTTCTTGATCAATTTTCCTTATTCTTTTCATGGTACGGGATTTAATCTGATATACGTTTTGGCTTGTTACATTAAGCAGTAGGCTTATGGATTTGGCCGAATACCCAACCAATGACAAACGCATTACATTACATGCTAAGTCGCTAAATCCCATTCCAACTATTTTATCCATGATTCCGTTGTATGCACTGTTTATCAGGCTATCCATCTGTTCAACATTCTGCGGACTCATAAGACTGATTATCTCACTGCGTATCCGGCCATATAGACACTTCTGAGATTTTAGTTCATCTATTGTATCATAGAAAGCTACGCACATACTATCAAGCGAAGAGTACTGATGACTAAACAGTATGTTTATCTGAGTGTTCAATTCTTTTATGCGTGAATTCTTGTTCTGCACGCTTTGGCTGAGCTGCTGAATGCTGGCAATATTCTCTTTTATGATATCCATTGTCTTGCGTTGTTTGTAACGGTAATATGCATACAACACAACAATTAACAGAAGTGCTGCTATAATTGTAAATACGAGCATAGATCTGCACTTCTTAGCCTTTATAAAATCAAAATTTAATTCATTCAGTTCACCTAATGCTAAATACAGCTGTCCCGTCTGAAATAGATCGTCAATGTTTCCTAACAGCTGTTCGGCACGCGCAAGCGACAATGCGGCCTTAGAATATTCACGGGGATTCATGTATATACAACCCTGATAGTAGTATGACAGGAACTCGTTGTGTGTGTCACGACTTGTAGAATAGTAGTTAACTGCTATGTTAATGAGAGAGTCACTGGTCTCGTCTATAAAGTATTTATACTGTGCCTGGATAAACAGAAGGGCATAACAGGCTCTTTGGCGGTCGATCCTCAGGTCATGACTGTCAATGGCAGCAAGTTCAAAATATACTTTACCAACGTTGTCATTCATGAGTGTTTGGGCCCGGTCAAGTAATTTCCCGATACAGACAGGCGCCCACCGCTCATGTCTCTGTCCGCATGATGTCACCATGGCCGTAAGCAATAGTAATGCCGCTACCATGGCAGTAGGCAACATTTTTGCCAGGACTATACTCAATCCTCTCAGTATCTTCATAATCCGGTTCTCTTGTTTAATGGAACCAATTCAACAAGTTCTTCTATAATAGATTTAAAACACAAACGTAATCATTTTTACAGAAATGTAGAAAGATATGTCTCTATTATATATCTTCTCAGCTATACATTCGTCTGCCATGTCGGTTTACCATTTTGAGCAAATTCAACTATTCAAATAAATGATCAACCTTTTTAAGTCATGTTGTCCATCTATTATGTTCCCCATTATACATTTTACGTAATGAAATCATCTCTTCCTTTAGACTTTGATAATTCAGAAGAGCCTCCATAAGTAATATTCGTTCTGTTTTTTATACTTACAAATCTGAATAATTCTTTTGTTTCCATGTCATGATAATATTTGTTGAGTTATGAAATATTTGCATCTTTAGAGATAATAGCAGCATTAACTTCAGCCAGCTTCCCTACTACGAGGGCATTCATCAGTTTAACTATGAATCCGGCTTAGGTTGCCTTCATTTTCACATCATTAACGGTTTCCGTCAACAAAAAGATAGAGCTTTACCTACCCTCCCCATTTAATGTGAATGGAGAGTGAATTGAATATTACAGATGCTTAAAAAAAAATCAGCAACCTATTTTTTTTATGTAAGTTGCTGATTTTTAATGTGGGCCATCTAGGAATTGAACCTAGGACCTTCAGATTATGAGTCTGCTGCTCTAACCGACTGAGCTAATAGCCCTTTGAAAGCTTTAGGATACAACCCCGCTTTCACAGCCGCAAATTTACTGCTTTTATCCAAAACAACAACACTTCACTTCTTTTTTTTTTATTATATCTGTTTCAAGAATCAGCTCCGATAGAGTTATTACTGTTTAAATTATTATTATTCTACTATTTTCAAATTCACTTATAAGGTTATTTGAGAGGGTTTTACCAAATATAATAGTTTATTTTTGTAATTTTGTGCCTCTTATATGCGCTATCTTTCATGGTTGAGATACACAACAAACCCAAATATGCCGCTACTGTTGGCTTCTTTGACGGAGTTCACACCGGCCATTTATCACTTATAAAACAACTTATTAAAGCTGCCCATAACAGGGGGCTTGAATCTATGGTTTTAACTTTCCCTCAACATCCGCGCCAGGTGCTGAATTCAGATTACAAACCATTACTTCTAACATCGCCCGAAGATAAAATATGCAAACTAAGAAAAAGCGGTGTTGATAGATGCGAGCAGATTGATTTTACTTTAGAGTTATCCCTAATGACCGCCAAAGAATTTATGAGTAAGATTTTAAGAGATAGGTTTGGAGTTAAATGCCTTATATTAGGTCATGACCATCATTTTGGTCACGATGGATTAAAGAATTTGGAAGATTATGTTATACTCGGTCAAGATAACGATATTGAAGTTATCAGGGCCGACACACATTTTTTTGACAACAAAGCGGTAAGTAGTTCTAGAATAAGAAGAAAACTCCAAAAAGGAGATGTAGAGAGAGCCGGCTCAATGCTGGGATATTCTTACTCTATACGTGGAAAAGTGGTTCACGGTTCAAAAAATGGTCACAAAATAGGTTTTCCCACTGCAAATCTTGGCCCCTATTGCGAACTTATGCAAATTCCTGCCAATGGAGTTTATGCGGCAATAGCTACGGTTGGTAACGAACAGTTTTACAGTATGCTTAACATTGGTGTAAGACCAACTTTCAATAACGGCAAGACTCGCACAATAGAGGCTCATCTGTTTGATTTTGATCGAGATATCTATGGATGCGATTTAGAGCTCCGTTTTATCAAATATATTAGAGCGGAGCATAAATTCAACTCCCCATTACTACTTAAAGAACAGCTTAAACTAGATAGTGAAATAGCTATAAACATCCTGGAGATTTACAAAAGAGATAGTTTAAGTATATGAAAAAAGTTGTTTTATCATTGATTCTTTTTGTTGTCAGCCAATTGGTTGGAAGTATAATTGGATCAGCTATTATAATCGTACCGCAACTTTTTGTGGAAAGCAGAGTAGAAGTCTCTAACATTATAGGACTATATTACGATAATATGGGTTTAATTACCATTCTATCATTGATTATTAGTCAAGTATTGCTTATTATAGTTTTACTGACAACTAAATTTTTCAAAATCAGCGATCTGGTAGCAAAAACACCTATAAAAATTTTTGTTGTCATAATCTTATTCATACTAGTATCACTTTTTACTATTGATCTTGTAAGCTCTCTATTAGACCTGCCCGACAACAATGAGTGGCTATTTAAAGAGATGTCAAATTCTCTATTAATAATTATTCCTATAGTATTGCTTGGCCCTATTGTAGAGGAGATTGTTTTTAGAAAAATCATTATTCAGGAGTTTTTAAACATGTCACTTAAACCCCATATATCAATATTATTCTCTGCCTTGATATTTGGACTTATTCATATTAATCCCGCACAAATGTTATTCGCTTTCGCCGCAGGATTGATTTTTGGATGGATTTATTTTAAAACAGGCTCTATAGTACCTGGGATTATTGGACACATTATAAACAACTCTATAGGAGTAATTGAACTTAGGTCGGCTAAAAGTTTCAACATTATTAATCAAGCAGACCAATTTTTTTCCAACCCTCTGCTTTTGGTAACTTTTATGGGTTCTATTCTTTTGGCTATCTTATTGGCAAATTACATTATAAAATACTATAAATAGGACACACACTTAGTCTGTCTATTGTAGTATATCAAATAATTAAAACTACCAATATTCAAAAAACAATCACAATGCTATTGTGGTGCCGGATAATTTGTCAAAAGAGGAGACCGATGTTATAAGAACCGTTTTTACCCCGGCATTAAGTGCATTAAAAGCATTCTGAATCTTTGGAATCATTCCGCCGGTTATAATACCGTTTTCTACCATCTGCGGAAAGTCATAATATGAAATATATGGAATAACGGTACTTTCATCATCTTCTCTTAGTAGTACCCCGGGTTTCTCAAAACAGTATATAAGAGTTACTTTAAAGAGTTTAGCCAAAGATTTTGCTACCTCTCCTGCTATCGTATCAGCGTTAGTGTTAAGCAATTGCCCGGCTCCATCATGAGTAAGCGGTGCTAAAACCGGAATTATTCCCTGTTCTATGAGCAAAGTTATAAAGGCATTATTAACAGCCACTACATCGCCAACATAACCCCAGTCTATACCATTTTTTGGCCTCTTTACAGATCGTATCAAATCCAAATCGGCTCCTGTTAACCCAATGGCATTCAATCCTTTAGCTTGAAGCCCTGCCACAATCTCTTTATTAACTGCTCCTCCATATACCATCGTTACAACCTTTAACATCTCCAGGTCTGTTACTCTCCTTCCATCGATCATTTTGTTCTCAACACCTAATTTGGCAGCAATAGTTGTAGCTGAACGCCCACCTCCATGTACAAGAATCTTATTCCCGGGTATAGCAGAAAAATTTTCGATAAACTGTTTTAAAGAATTCGTATCCTCTACAATCTTTCCCCCTACTTTTACTATAATAATTGAACGTTTCATATTAGGTGTCTAATCAAGCTTTTTATTCAGTAATTTTTCTATCTCTCTTACAGACTCTGCAATCTGTTTTTTATCCTCTAATCTATCCCCCTTAATACTATAACGTGCTTTCAAATAATAAGGTTCACGTTTAGCAAGGAGCTCAACAATAAAATCTTTAAGTTGACTACCCGATTTTTTAGCAATCAAGGGTCTCTTTGCCCCATCCTCCTCAAGTCTGCGAATCAACGTCTCAATAGAGGATTTCAGATATATAGTATCTCCTTTTCGATTCATATAGTCCATATTGTCGTAATATAATGGAGTGCCCCCGCCGCAAGCAATTACAACATTTTCAAATTCTCCGGCCTCATGCAATATTTTATATTCCAGCTCGCGAAAACCATCCTCTCCATATTTTGAAAAAATATCGGTTATACTCTTCATATATCGCTGCTCAATTAACTGATCTAAATCATAAAAAGTAATACCTAAATGTATAGCTAAGGCTTTACCAAGAGTTGTTTTGCCTGTGCCCATAAATCCGATTAAAAAAATTCTCATTTTTTTCTCTTAAAATATCTTCTTTTTGTAGAGTTACCTCTCTTTTTTATCTGGTCGTTAACTATTTCTAAACTCTCTTCATAACTCAGTTCCTCGGGAACTAACTGTTTTGGAATCTTATAATTACTCCCTTGATATGAAATATAGGGACCGTAACGACCATTAAGTAACTCCATTTCAGAATCCTGCTCAAAACGCTTAATAACTCTCTTAGCCTCCTCCTCTCTCTTTTTAAGAATCAAGTCGATAGCTTGATCTAATGATATTTCTAAAGGATCGTACTTATCCCCTATTGATACATACTGTTTACCAAAACGAACATATGGTCCAAAACGTCCTGCACCTATTGTTACCATGGTATCCTCAAATTCTCCAATATTGCGGGGTAGTTTGAATAATTCTAACGCCTCCTCTAAAGTTATAGTCTCAATAGTCTGTCCCTTTCTCATCTGGGCAAATCTAGGCTTCTCCTCATCGTCGGCGCTACCAATCTGAATTATAGGCCCAAATCTTCCTATTTTGGCCGAAACAGGTTTTCCGGTTACAGGATCATTACCCAATATATGTTCCCCCACCTTTAACTCATTTTTAGAAGTTAATATCTCATCTACCATAGGGCCAAATTTTGTATAGAAACTCCTAATTACCGAGTCCCATGTGTTTTTACCCTCAGCCACATCGTCAAACTCCTTTTCAACTTTTGCGGTAAAATTATAATCCATAATATCAGGAAAATAGAGACATAAGAAATCGCTCACAACAATACCTACATCGGTTGGTATTAATTTTGATTTCTCTTTTCCATAATATTCTGATAATGTATCATCAGAGATTTTTCCTTTTTCAAGCTTCAATAGATTGTATTCACATAAATTTCCTTCAACATCATCTTTAATCACATACTCCCGTTGCTGTATTGTATTTATTGTAGGGGCATAAGTTGAAGGACGCCCAATACCAAGCTCCTCAAGTTTACTAACAAGAGCCGCTTCATTGTAACGTAGTGGTCTTTGGGTAAATCTCTGCGAAGCACAAATTTGATCATATTGCAAAACATCTCCCTTAGAGAGTATAGGCAATTTACTGCTCTCAGAAGATTCATCCGAATCATTCTCGACCGTCTCTCTATAAACCTTTAAAAAGCCATCAAATTTTACAGATTCACCGCTAATAACAAACAGTTCTGAGGCCCCGCTTACTGTTACCTCGATAGATGTTTTCAATATCTCTGCATCTGACATTTGCGATGCTATTGCTCTTTTTCTAATGAGCTCGTACAACCTTCTCTCCTGTGTATTTCCCTCTATAGACTCAAGCTCTACAGAGGTGGGTCGAATTGCCTCGTGAGCCTCCTGCGCACCCTTGGCTTTCTGTTTATAGTTACGAGATTTAGCATATTCTTTCCCCATCTTATCAGTGATAACACTCTTACAAGATTCTATAAAAAGAGGAGAAAGATTCACGGAATCTGTTCTCATATATGTTATCTTACCCGATTCGTACAAACGTTGTGCTAACATCATTGTCTGTATTACCGTAAAACCAAATTTTCTGGCCGCCTCTTGCTGTAGAGTGGAGGTTGTGAAGGGAGGAGCAGGAGACTTTTTAATGGATCTGGTTGTCACATCACTTACTGTAAAAGTCGAATCTACACATTTCTCCAAAAAAACCAATGCTTTATTCTTATCGGTAAACCTTTTTTTAAGTTCCCCCTTAACTCCCGACCATTTTTTTTCGGATCCCGTAATAGAGAAAGTAGCTACAACCCTATATGATGCTTCTGGAGAAAAAGCATTTATTTCACGCTCTCTCTCTACAAGTAAACGAACTGCCACAGACTGTACTCTCCCTGCCGATAACGCTGGTTTAATCTTTCTCCACAATATGGGTGAAAGTTTAAAACCAACTATACGATCAAGCACTCTGCGCGCCTGTTGTGCATAGACAAGATTGATGTCAATATCTCGCGGCCGTTCTATTGCCTTAAGAATGGCATCCTTGGTTATTTCATGAAAAACAATTCGTTTGGTCTTATTCTTACTTAAACCAAGAACCTCAAAGAGATGCCAACTGATAGCCTCCCCCTCTCGGTCCTCATCTGATGCAAGCCAAACTGTAGAAGCTTTTTGAGCAGCCTCTTTTAACTCCTGTGCCAGTTTTTTCTTTTCAGGCGGCACTTCATAATAGGGCTCAAAATTATCAATATTCACGCTGAACTCTCTCTTTTTCAGATCGCGAATATGTCCATAACTGGACATAACCTTATAATCTTTTCCTAAAAATTTTTCGATAGTTTTCGCCTTAGCTGGCGATTCAACAATAACTAAATTATTTTGCATAATGATCTATTACATACTATTTTTTCAAATAAAATCTACAATTTCATATTCTGTTCACGGATAGACAAATAGAGAAAAACCGATACAAAATTATGAAAAAAGTATTATATAAGCAGGTTATATCCTGCTAAAAACAGAATATGACTCTATTTAATATTATAAAATAGGGAATCAAAATCTATATATAGCACCGGCTAAACAGGTTATTCTCTGATCTATATAACCCGCATAATAGGAATAACGACAATTCATTAAATTATCGAAATTCAGGAAAAAACCGAGATTCTCTTTATATGCGTAATCCAATCCAAAGCTCAGATTTGTAATAGACGGAACACGTAATAGACTAGACTTAGTGAAGAGAATATAGTTAAAGGATGCTTTAGCGAAAAGGGTACTAAATATCTTTCCTCTTGCCTTGGCGTTTACATCAAGACAGGGTTTATATGAAAAAAACTCCTCGTTATTTTCGGAATATCTTTTGTATGCTCCTATAAACATATTTAAGTCAAAAACTCCTCCTGCCGAGACTAAAGAGGAGAATTCACCATACAATACATTAGCGTTTTTCTGTGTAAAAAGAGAGTTTACATAAATAGAATCTGAGACCGTCTGAAAAATCTCATTCCATAAATATTCTACCCCCCCCTTGAAAGAGATTGACGCAAAACTGGAAAGATTATACGTCATTCCTATCGAAATGTCTGCAATTGAATAACCATCTTCTATCTGAATATACTCTCCCCAGTAAGGTGAAATAGCGTTCAACTCTCTAATTTCATTGTCAATTACTCTTCCCGATATCTGCCCAAAAACAGATAGTCTGTCACTCTCTCTATAAAATAGGCTCAAATTCGGTGAAACAATAATCTTGTCTGTTTTACCTCTGAAAACAGCTAAATTTAGACCAGCCTTAGATGTAAAAAGATCTCGTTGAAAAGTTATAAAAGGAGATATATGATAAAATGAGTTATTCTTATATTCAACACTATTCATCCATGTATTCCAGTCATAATATGACATCTTCTGACTATAAGAAAAGCCCAACTCACCCTCTCCATATGCAAAGGACAAAAAACCATTAAGCCGAAAAAGATTTTCTCTATTTTTTATATTTTTACCCGATATATTACCTCTACTTAACCCATACCATCCCGTTGACAAACTATATTTCAAACGTTGACCAGTTATTGAAACTATTTTTGCATTAACAGATCCTGCAATAATGTTTTGAATATTATCTAATGTTCCAACAACCAAACTATCAGCCATTTTACCCTTCATGTAATTGAAGTTTTCATAGCAAAAACGAGAGTCTAACTCAAACTTGAAAGGATAAAATTTATGACTGTAAAATAGACCTAAATTTGAATTAAAAAATTTGGATCTCCAATTTTCGGCAAGCTCAGCATTCCAGCCCTGAATATGGGCCTCTATTTTTAAATTATCTATTTCTGATAACTCCAAATTATAATCAAGCAGACCGTCAATATTGTTATTAAGGCCATATCCTAATCGGGTTACACTTCTATATTTATAAGCGCTGTTGGTCATTCCCACAAAAGCTTCCATATAGTCTCTACTATAATTGGTGTAGAATTTATCTTCAAGAATATACTTAACAGGCTCCTTAGGAGTTGTAACGCTCATTTTATCCGGCATAGGCATAATCTTCAAAGCTTCCGCAACATTGGGATTATAAGCTCCCTCAACAATCAATGATCTAGAGGGAATAATGCTTGTCTGTTGCCCTAACAATGGCAAGAAAATGAAAATAGTCAATATGACTCCAACTATAATTTTTCTCATCCTGATAGCTCTTTTATTATTCATTTTCCAATTTAGTAAGTCTTTCGCTTATCATTTCAGAAATATCATCTTTACCGGTATAGTTTTGTCTTAAAGAGAGTAAATATTGCCTTGCTTCTATTGATTTTCCTTGTGATTTGTAAATATCAGACAAGAGAATAAAGCTCCTGGCCAACCAATATGAATGAGGAGTGCCTTCCGAAATAAAATTTAAAATATTAGCCTCAGCCTCATCTAATTTTTCCGAATCATAATAGAGTTGGCTTAATAAATAATGGCTCTCAGCCCCAAACAAAGAGCGAGTATCACTCTTTAACATAGTAAGATCAACAATAGCTTGATCAAATAGATTTTCGCGTATTAGAGCCTTTGCCCTATAGTATCTAATCTCCACCTGCTCCGTCTCATTAAGATTAGTTTGTAACAATTTATCAACATATTGTATCACATCAATATTCCTACCAAGTTTATCCGCACTTCTCAACGCTCCCATATTTGAATAGCGTACTCTCTCTCCACTCACCACTTTCTGACTCAATTGTACATAGGTGCGGAACGAAGTCTCAAAATCACCCACGGCATAAGACAATTCAGCTGCCCTATCAAGCGCTTCTTCGCTAAAACGACTATGTTTATATTCTGAAGCGCTAAGATAATAATCCAAGGCATTTTCATAATCATTATCCTCCTGATATAATAATCCTAAATAATATTTGGCATTAGCATTAAAAGCACCTTTTGGAAACTGTTCGATATAGCTGGAAAAACTCTCCTTAGCGCTATTTTTATCACCCCTCGAAAAACTTTTTTCAGCAGCTGCATAAGTGAGAGAATCTTTCTCGTCAATGTTTAATGGAATTGCATCTTGAATCTGCGACGTATAAGATATAAATTCTTGAACATTCCCAATTTCTATGTATATAGACCTCAGATCGCTAAGTGCTAATCTAGACTCTTCACTTCCGGGATATGTGTCAATAACTTTCTTGTAAGATTTAATAGCCTCATCGAACTGATCCTTTTGATATAAAATTAACGAAATCTCAGCCAACGACTTACGGGCAAGATCACTTAAAGGATAATCGTCTACTATACGCTGAAATGTTTGAATAGCGTTGTCAGACATTTCTAATTGCTGATAAGCGCGTCCCTGTTCATATAATGCAGATATAACAAATATAGACCTGGGATATTCGCTTGTCAATCTATTCAACATATCAATCTTTCCAGCATAATTTTTTCTAAGGCCGTTAACCAATCCCATCTGAAATAACGGATAATCTCCTGAAGGAAAATTTGCATCTACTGATTTTGAATAAAAATCAAATGCCTGATTATATTGTCTATCATAAAAATAACAATCTCCTATTCTGGCATAAATATCGGCTACGACACCTTTAGACACCTTTTCTGTATCAGTTAATCTTAAAAATTGCTTCCATTCAGAGAGTGCCTTGCTGTAATTTTTTTGCTGATAAGCTACATATCCTAAGCCATACATAGAGAGACCGTAATACTCACCTCCTCTGTTATCGGTCAGGGTCAGATATTGATAATAGTCTGATGCAGCTTTAGTGTATTGGCCCTCTCTGTAAAAAGTCTCAGCCCTCCAAAAATAGGAATCAGCAGCTGTTTGTTTATTGTATGTTGCAAGATCAATTGCTTCGCTCATACATTCAGTGACATCATCATATCTACCCCCCACATACTGTTCTATTCCTTTTCTGTATAACAACTGCTGTTTTGCCTCAAGAATTGAAGGGCCCGGATTTCTAATTTTTTCAATGGAACTCAAAGCCGCCTCGTAACTATTTGTACTCATATACACATCTGTCAAATAACTGTTTACATTGTCTGTATATGTTGAAGCAGGAAATTCATTAAGAAATTTTTCAAATACAGTCACTGATTCTGCAAATGGTGAATAAGAGGTTTCGTGAACAGAAAGTGCCAAGTTATACATAGCCTGTTCTCTTACGCTCTGATTACCAGGTATCAATGAAGCCTGTTCAAAAGCTAGACGCGCCTTGTTGTTCTCATTAAGTTCTAAAGCGCAAAGAGCTATATGTAAATATGCGTATTGTGCTAACTCATCTAATTCAAAAGTTATGCGTTGTAGATACTCTATAGCCCCATTATAATCCTTATTATAGTACTTGGACATACCTAACTGATAAATTGTCGATCTTTGGGGAGAGTTAGATTCTCTATCATATTCGAGCAACACCGCCTCTGCTTCACCAAAATTTTTCAACCCCGACAACGATTCACCTAACACCCTCAATGCCTCAACTCTAATCGATATTTCAGGATCTGATTCCAAAATAGCTCTGGCCAAATTTGCAGATTCACTATAGTCATTGTTACGAAGAGATATTTCTGATAAATACAACAGAGACCAATTAGAGAACTCCAAAGATTCAATACTTTGACGAAATCCGTTTGCTGCCGCTTCTAAACGGCCTTCAAAATAGTCTGAGTATGCCTTATAGTAGATAATTTCATCTGAGTAATCACTACCCATAATACTTAATGCACTCAACATAATATACCCCTGAGAAACTCTGTTTGTCTTTATCAGAGAAACGGCCTGGTGTAAAATCATTCTAGAGCACTCTTTCTTATTTAACTGCTCTGGTTCGCACTTATCAAACCAAGCTAATGCCTCCATATAATCACCCTGATTAAAACAAGCAGAACCCATAAGAGCCACTATTCTGTTCATCCATACCGAGCCGGGGTATTTATCTATAAATTTCCCCAATATTAATCGGGCATTTATTGAATCAAGTTCAGATTCAATAACAGCTGTCATATAATCTACTTTATGGATTCGAGTTTTGCTGGTTTTGTTAGACAAGCCATTATATCTCCACTTTTCAAACTCTCTTTTGGCTGCATTGTAATCACCATTTTCGAACAACGATACTCCCTCTTGGAAATACCTTTCACTTGTATTGGGTAGAGTTCTATCCTGTGAAATAACCCGTCCAAACCAGATTGACAGAAAAAATACAAATAAAAATATTCTGCGTTTAATCATATAGGAAGAATTATCTCAAAATAATTTCATTTTTTCTAACCATTGCCAGAAATTGTCCAACTCCGGATCGTATCGACTCTAATCCGAAATCAGGCAAAGATAAACTATCTAAAGGAATCCAAAAGGATTCAGTCACATCGTCCATTGCTTTAGTTATTGGAACGTTATTAAGACAACAAAGAAAGAAAAAATCAAGCGTTCTAACAAGAAAATCACTGTAAAGATATCTATTTGGAAGAGAAAAGAGATACCTAAAATTTTCTACAAAAATGCCAGTCTCTTCTAAAATCTCGCGAGCTAAACCCTGCTCAACACTCTCAGATTTATCTATAAATCCTCCCGGAAGATCTAAAGAATTCTTTTCCGGTTCACAACATCTTCGACAGACCAGCAATTCTCCTTTAGAATTAATTACAAAGGCCGCTGTTGCTGCCGAAATATTATAGAAATATTCGAAATTGCATTTCTGGCATTGCTTTGATTTTACCCCTTTCTCTACAAAGATTCCGCCACATTTGGGACAGAAAACAAACTGCTCTAAAGGATGGTTTGACATATTAAGCTCATTTTTTATCCCGCATTTCGGAAAGTATTAATAAAGCGCTATTCTCTGCTTTTCTCATTTTTACCCTTTGCCTATCTGTAGTATCCTCTATTCCACAAAGATGAAGAATACCATGTATCATTACCCTATACAATTCCTCGATGAAATGAGTGTTAAATATCTCACTATTACTTTTTACGGTATCCAGACTTATATATATATCTCCACTCAATTTTTGGTGTAAAGTATAGTCAAAAGTTATTATATCTGTATAATATTCATGCCCAAGAAATTTTTGATTTAAATTTAGAATTTCGTTGTCATCACAAAAAATATAGTTTATATCGCCTATTCTCTTACAATAAGTTCTTGCCACCACCTCAATCCATCTAACTATTTCGTCCCTATTTATTACAGGCATATCTGTCTTCTGCGCAAAAAATAATATCATATATCAACCTCTTGATTTATAAACTCTATTTAAAAAACATATTCGCAATTATAACAGAAGCCAAAATTCCTGCAAAATCGGCAAAAAGCCCACAAGGTAATGCATAACGGCTATTTTTTATATTCACACTACCAAAATAGACTGCCAAAATATAGAAAGTTGTGTCGGTGGAGCCTTGGAAAACGCATGCTAAACGTCCCGCAAAAGAGTCCGCCCCATAAGCTGACATAGTATCTATCATCATTCCCCTGGCACCGCTTCCACTCAGAGGTTTCATAAGAGCTGTGGGTAAAGCTGCTACAAAATCACTATCCATACCTGCCAACCTTACAAGACCACCTATCCCATCCACTATAGCATCCATTGCTCCGGAAGCTCTAAAAACTCCAATTCCAACCAATATAGCAACTAAATAGGGAATTATCTTAACAGCTGTTCTAAAACCATCTTTAGCCCCCTCAACAAAGGCGTCATAAACATTAATCCTATTCTTTATACCTGCAAAAATAAATAGCACAACGATAAAAAACAGTATTATATTTGCACCCGACGTAGAATATAGTCCAATTTTAGCATCCGGTAAAGACTTAATCCCCCAAATTATTAATCCCACCACTAAACTTAAACCGCCAAAGAAAAGGGCAAGAACTTTATCAATTCGGATTCTCTGTATTAAACAGGTAACAGCCAATCCTGCCATAGTTGAAAAAAAGGTAGCTAATAGGATAGGTAAAAATATATCTGCCGGTTGAGCTGCGCCCAATTGAGCTCTGTAAACCATTATACTGACAGGAATTAATGTTAGCCCCGAAGTATTCAACACCAAAAACATTATCATGGAATTTGACGCTACACTCTTATTGGGATTTATTTTCTGCATTCTCTTCATAGCTCTAAGCCCCATAGGAGTGGCCGCATTATCAAGTCCAAGCATATTGGCAGCAATATTCATAAATATAGAACCAAAAGCCGGGTCATTTTTGGGAATATCGGGGAAAAGTCTTACAAAGACCGGACTAAGTAGTTTTGCCATACCATCTACTACCTTGCCTTTCTCTCCTATCCTCATTATACCCAGCCAAAGAGATAGCACTCCTGTCAAACCTAAAGAGATCTCAAAACCGGTCTTGGCTGAACTGAACATAGAGTTCACTATATCCGTAAACACATTTAGATCTCCCAACAGAATAAGTTTAAAGAGAGCTATAACTAAGGCTACTGCAAAAAAAGAGATCCAAATCCAATTAAGAACCATTATTTAAATCTATCGTTTTTATCTGTTTAGCAACGGTATATCAACAAATTATCATACCGTCTACCGAATATTCGGCCTATTTGTTTTTTGCAAATTTAAAAAAAAGTGCATTATGCACTCTTATTAAAGCCGATTTATTAATTTTGTAACATTGATAAAATAATATGCATGACTCTTTTGACATACGAGAAGCGAATAACAATATTCCGGATCAGGAGCTTGACAAAGCGTTAAGACCTTTATCGCTTAAAGATTTTGCCGGACAAAATAAAATTGTAAGCAACCTAAAAGTTTTTGTACAGGCTGCAAGACAGAGAAGCGAATCACTTGACCACACACTTCTTCACGGTCCTCCAGGATTAGGCAAAACAACTCTAAGTAATATTATTGCCAATGAGTTAGAGGTTGGGTTTAAAGTTACTTCCGGACCGGTACTTGACAAACCTGGCGATCTAGCTGGCCTATTAACTTCTCTAGAGCCAAAAGATGTTCTTTTTATCGACGAAATTCATCGTCTCTCTCCTATTGTCGAAGAGTATCTATACTCCGCTATGGAAGATTACCGTATAGATATTATGATCGATAAAGGGCCCTCGGCCAGAAGCATTCAGATTGATTTGAATCCTTTCACTCTTATAGGCGCAACAACTAGGAGTGGTCTTCTCACTTCGCCCCTAAGAGCCAGATTCGGAATAAACATGCATCTTGAATACTACGATACTGAAACTTTGAAAAAGATTGTTATCAGATCAGCCCGTATTCTAAATATTCCTTGCGATTCTCAAGCCGCTGGAGAGATAGCAAGAAGAAGCCGCGGAACACCAAGAATTGCAAATGCTCTATTACGCCGAATTCGCGATTTTGCTCAGGTAAAGGGCTCCGGCATAATAACTCTTGATATTGTTATAATGTCGCTGGAAGCCCTAAATATCGATAAATTCGGACTCGACGAAATAGACAATAAAATACTTCGTATAATTATTGACAAATTTAAAGGTGGCCCTGTTGGGCTCAGCACAATAGCTATCGCCTTAAGCGAAGATCCGGGAACACTAGAAGAGGTATACGAACCTTTTCTTATTCAGGAAGGTTTTATTAAGCGTACACCAAGAGGTAGAGAGGCTACGGATTTAGCGTATAGACATCTTGGTAGAGAGAGAGTAGGATCTGCTCCCGACCTTTTCTCATAACAACCACTAATAGACCAAAAGTAGGCAAATCCAGGCCTAAATTTAGTCTATTGAATATTTAATGTTATATTATGAATCTCTTTAATCATGGACGTCACCAATAATAATATAAGAGCGCACCGCTACTCCAATGAGTGGAAAAAAGTAGAGAATCTTATATCACAAAAGCTTACTAAAACCGCTTATAAGGAGTTGCAAAAAATACACGAACGGGCATGCAAAGCAAAAAACGAACTACAAATGCTAAAAAGTGCTCTATTTTTAGCACAATTTGAGTCTGATTTTGTTGAAGATCACAGTTTTTCCACTTTGTCAAGATTTAAGAGTCTAATTCCACTATTAAGCGGTGAACGAAAGGCTATATGTTATGCTTTAATAGGTAATTTTTATAGAGAATATTATTTGATTAACAAGTGGAAAATACCAAATCTTACAACTACGGAACATGCCAAAGAGAATTTTCAATTATGGAGTGAACATGATTTTAAAGAGGCTATATTCTACAATCTACTGCTATCTGTTAGCTACAACTCCATAAAAACAGGTAAAACACCAGCTAGTAAATATCACGGCATATTGAGCAAAGGAAGCAATAAAGGCGAGAAATTAAGACCATTTCTGCTTGACATACTTCTTGAAAACGCCTTTTGGGATATTAATCCTAATATCTCTATAAAGGAATTGGGAATATTCGACAATCCCTTGTTGTATGGTTCTTCAAAAGAGTTTCTTGAATTGGTCGACTCTCTGGATAAAAGTGACAGGGTCATATTGGAACATAGAAATTGCCGGACGATTAACCCGATCTCATATTGATAGCAATTGGGATATTAGAGCATCGATCGATTTAAAACGAATGAAAATTTTGAAAGAGAGCCGACTTTTAAATAACGAATTATATTTAGAGGGAGTAAAAAAATTGGCACTTGAGTATATAGATTATACTCCGTTATCAAGCGATTTTTTATCGAATGCTGCCAGAATATTATTAAACAGTCAGAAAAATATAGCTGCCAAAGAGTTATGTAAGCTTGCAGTAGAACGATACCCCAACACTCTGGGTGGAGTTGAGTGTCAGAATATAATTTACGAAATTCTTAGAAAAGAGTTATCATTTTCATTATGGACAGATCTTATTCCATATAATATTAATCTGGGACAACTCAATATAAAAAATATAGATAAAATATACTTTTCGGCTGTTAGAACTTCACAAGAATATGATTTAAGTGGAAAAAACTTAATAACTCTTCTCTGCTCTATGGAGAAAGAGAGTAGTTGGGAACACTCTATTGACGTACCGCGCGATTATAATTTTCACTCAATTCCTTTTATAACTCCCTCACTACAACCTGGAGACTACTATATATTGGCAAGCGATAATCCGTTATTCAATACCACATCGATAGTCTCTTATCTCTATTGCCGTTGTAGTATTTTAGAATTTATTCATCAAATTTTTTCCAACAATAGTGTTGAGGGTTTTGTAATAAACCGAAAAACGGGAAAATCAATAAGCGATTGTAGGTACATTATTTTACAAAAACAGGACTATTGGGATAACGAATCTTTGCCTAAAGAGATTTTACAAGGTTTCTCAGATGAAAATGGATATATTTCTACCGGCCCACTGCCAAGCGGAACTTACGAAATTCATCTTGAATATCTGGAAGACCACAACCTATTCAGTTTCTATTTACCTCAACGCGTTCCAACACAGACAATAAGAGTCGCTAAGTTATTTACCGATAGATTCAGTTATAAAGCAGGAGATATAATATGTTTTAAAGGAATAGTATACAAATGCAATGGATATTCCATAGGTAAAACAAAACAGGGACAACAGGTAAAGGTGATTCTCCGAAACTCTAACTGGCAGGAGATAGATATGATAAAAGCTATTACAGACAGATTTGGAGGGGTATCGGGAGAGTTTGTTATTCCTTTTGAAGTTAATAGCGGTCAATTCACCCTCCAAATTTTGGACGAAGAGGGTTCTTTCACTTCTAATAGAACCATTAATGTTACAACCAATAGACAACCCTCCTTTTTCATCACATTAAATACGCCGTCTGGTACTCTTAAATTAAAAAGTAAAATAAAAATCTCTGGTTCGGCCAAATATATTTCCGGATTTCCCGTTGAAAACGCTAAGGTACATTATAGAATTACTAGAGAGAGTGTTGTACCATATTGGCGCTTTTTTATAAATGACAGTAGTGTTACAGAGATCTCAAGAGGTGAAACTATCACAACAAACGAAGGCTATTTTTCCTTCAATTTTTTCTCCGAACCTGACTATAATAAAAAAACAGAAGATGAACTCTTTTTCAAATATCATGTAATTGTTGATATTACAGATATAAAAAGAGAGACTATAGGTGTACAAACATCGCTAAACATAGGTTGGCAAAATAGTCATATAGATATAACGACTCCTGATAATGTATTAAAAGAGGCTGTTATTGAGGCCTCTATAAATGATCTAATAGGAAATGTTCTTAAAGGAACAATTCAGATAAAAGTTGAAAAACTTTATGTTCCTCCTAAACCTCAAATTTCCATATCGGAGTTAATAAATATTGAAACTAAACCAGAACTATGTGACTCTATTAAAAAGGCTTTTCCTCTCTATTCTTTCAATCAAGATAATGATCCAAATTTTTGGAGTGTAGAAAATGAGGTATTCAAAGGAACAATTCATAGCAGGGGAAAGGGTGATATAGATCAAGTACATCTAAATTTAGAAAATGGAGTATACAGAGTAACAGCAAGTTCCCAAGTTGAAGAGGGAATAAAAAATGAAATACGCCATTTCACCGTATTTAATCCGGATTTAAACAAAACTGTGTGTAATAAACTTCTCTTCGCTATTCCAGATAAAGAGACCTACTTTGTTGGTGAAACTGCAACTCTATTTATAGGAAGTGGATTTAAAAATAGTAACGTTTTATATTTTATTGAAAACCGTTTTGGACTCTCCTCTTGTGGCTCCTTATCTCTATCTGAAGAGACTAAACAGCTAACTGTTCCTATCACAGAAGATATGTCTGGTGGTTTTATCATAAAATTGGCTGCTATATGCGAAAGAGTAAGTGTATATGAACAACTCCATCTAAATGTTCCTTTCACCACCAAAGAGTTGAAGGTCTCTTTTGTAACCTTCAAAGATCTTATTGAGCCAAAAGCAGATGAAATTTGGAAAATAAAAATTGAAGAAAATAGTGGTTTGCCGGCAGATGCAACACTTATTTTATCACTTTTCAATGCTGCTCTTGACATTTACGGTTCCAATGAATGGCTTTTTTCTCCGTGGAGAGATGCTTCGCTTAATTCAGACCCATTGCTTTCCGGTAAAGAGAGATTATCCTCCTATTATCAAGAGACCATACAAAATAAATTATATTCCGGTGAAACTACCAGTTTTGCATCAATTATACCCACCTCTTCTATATATCTTGATAACTCTTTACCACCCACTCTGTACCGTACCGGCAAGACCCTGAATGTTTTCTATGAATCGTCGCTCATAACTCCCTTTGTGATCAATCCGAAAGAGAGTATCTACGAAGAGATTCAATCAAATGAAAAAAAAATTAGAGTTTTTGTTGATAAAAATAAAGTAATACAACATAATCTAAATCAAACTGGATTTTTCTATCCCAATTTAATTACTGACAAGAATGGTGAGATTGAAATCTCCTTCAAAGCTCCTGAATTAATAGCGAAATGGAACTTAAAAGGCCTGGCATATACTACTAATCTTAAAAACACAAGTTTTCTAAGGCAAATTGTTACTCGTAAAGAGATTATTATAGAGACAAAAAACCCAAAGTTTTTTCGATGTGGAGAGATAGCCAATATAGATTCAGAAATAACTAATCTAACCGAGAGCACTATTAAGGTCCTTGTAGAGCTTAAATTCTTTAATCCGCTAAATGAAGAGCCTATCAAAATAATTCAAGATGAATATGAAAAAACAATCACCATCCCCGAAAAATCAAAGGTAAGTGTCAATTTTAGGTGTACTATACCCAATAAATTTAAAGTATTGAATTACAATATTAAGGCCTCTTCGGATAGACATACCGATATAAAACACAATGTAATTCAGATTATCTCCGATAAAACATAATCCTTTATTAATCTCTCCAAAAAAGATTATAAAGTTTTATTGATTCACTTTAAGAGATAGCGACATGCAAAAATAATACTATAGTAAAATAGATAAAGAGGTAGATTAAAATAATATGTCTATACCTCCCGCTATTGATGCTTTTGGCATATTAAAACCTTTATTAATCTCATATTCTTGAGATAGAAGATTCTCTCCTCTAACAAAAAACGAACATTTTGCATTAACTCTATAAGTGGCTCTAAGATTTAAAAGTAAAAAACTCTCCTTACTCACATCTCCCGGCACGACACTAGTATAAAGATCAGAAACATATCTTATTCCCGAGCAGATTCTCAAAGCGTTATGTCTCCAATCAGCCTCCAAATAGGCCATATTACCCGGCGCCGCAACAATTGGGTTACTCATATTAAGATAGCTGTAATTCGCTTTAAAACGCAGATCTTTATTTACAATATAAAACAGCGAAGATTCAACACCTCTGTTTTTTATTCTACCAGTGTTCACATTTAATCTTCTCCCATTCACCAATAGTGTTTGAATTATATTTTCACCATCAATATAAAATAGATTTATATCAAAATTTAATCTGCCATCTATAAATTTTCTTGAATAGGATAGCTCATAGTTGATCAGACTTTCCGGTAATAAATCAGGATTCTGAGAGCCAAACATGTAAAGATCTTTGAATGTGGGATTTCTAAATCCCTTACCTATCATAAATTTAAATTCATTCTCATTCAAAAGGGTATAAGCAGCACCAATTTGCGGTATCCACTCCTTTCCGGTAATAGTATGATAGTCTAAACGAATTCCAGCAGAGAGAGATAAATTATTCAAAACTCTTTGACGTAAATCGATATAAACTCCAAATTCATCGGCCGATTTTTCAACCTTTGGCAATGCTTTGTTCCATGGAGCCGAAATTGTGCCGTCATCATGTTTAAACCAAGATTGTCCCTCTATGTGAAAATAATCAAAACCTACAGTTGTAATATTACCTGTAAAAAGATTACTATTCTGAAATGCATTTATACCCGACAATATATCGGTAGAATGAAAAGTATAGGTAAGAGGAGCTTCTCCCATTTTATGCCCATCGTTAATAGAGTGATCTCCCCAATTTATAAAATAGGTAATAGCCCCTTTGGTTCTTTCAAACTCATTATCTACAGTTAAAGATGCAGAGCCACGAGTGATATCCGCCTGATTGTCTAAAAGTGAGTCTAAGAGCGCTCCTGGATTTTGGCTTTTAAAATTTGTAATATTCGCATCAGCAGAAATCAAAACATTAGCCGACAACTCATATCCAAGTTTAATAAAACCTTGTTTCTGATCAAAAAGCATATTATCTCTATGCCCATCGGTTTTATTATATAACAAAGAGGCGTCACCGCTAAATAGACCTCTCTTAAATCTGTAACTAATCGAAGATTCTAAAGTGTTGAAAGAGCCATATAAAACCCTGCCTCTTCCGCTGGTAGCATCCTCTTGGGGTCTTTCGGTAATAATATTAATAACTCCTCCCATTGCATTTGATCCATATATGGTAGAGGCTGGCCCTCTTACAACCTCAACTCTCTGAACATAAGGAGTTTGATAAGAGTCAGCTATCGGATGTCCCATAAGACCGGCATACTGAGGATGTCCATCTATCAAAACAAGCACCTGTGCAGAATTTGTTCCTCCCACTCCGCGTATATTTATTCCACCGGCCGATCCGGTAGATATTCCATATCCCGTAAGAGCTCTCTGAGTTACAAAAACACCGGCAACATGTTCGTTGAGTATATTCATTAGAGATGATTCATATCTATCTAACAACGTATTTTTATCAACAATAGTTATTGCCATAGGTACTGCAGATGCAGCCGATATCATCCTTGTTCCTGTAACTACCACATCATCCAATAAATATTGCTCAGTGCTGTTCTCGTTAAAAGAAACTTTCTCGGACTTAGCCATTACCAAAACACTTGATAAAAGAAAAAAGAAAAAATAGAAGAGTCTCATAAAAATAAAGTACTTACAATGAATAATAGACAAAAATAGTCACAATAAACTGGTATATTTTTGCTGTAAGGCTCAATTTTTTACCAAAAAGATTTTTATTTACGTTTCATTGTTTTTGAAGGAGAAAAACCGAACTCTTTTTTGTAAGCCTTTGAAAAATGTGAAAGATTTTTGAATCCCACCTCACACATCACTTGTGATACTCCACTACTACCAGACTCTAATAGTTCTTTAGCCATATACAACCGTTTTTTTACTCTCCATTTTGCAAGCGAAACATCACTTATCTTACTAAAATCTCGTTTTAATGTGGCTAAACTGCGTCCGGTAAAAAGAGCTATATCTTTCAGTGAAAGATCATCTTTTAAATGAGAATTCACAAAATCCATCAAATCAATTTTCCATGGTTCGGTAAAATCAAAAAGTGAGGCATAAAATGCAGGAGATGTAAAAAGCAGAGCATTCAGACCCTCAGTCAACTTGCTATTTATCCACTCTTCAGAAGGTTCAATACCTGAATTTACATAAGGTTGGATTGAATCAAAAAGATTTTTAAGATCTGTTCGTATAGGAATTTTTATCACACCCATTTTTTGACGTTTAGCATCTTTAGGAATATCTCTTCTATCTAAACTGTAAAATTTTTTTACAAGAAATTTTCTCTTAAACAAGAGAGTAGTTGAAAGAAAAGGTTTATTCTCAAGACATTTTTTGTGAATAATTACTCTATAATCACGACGTACAAAAGCACACTCCCCAGATCTTATATGTGTATCTATTCCATCTCCTGTTATCTCCATATCTCCCTGTTTGACATAGATTAACGCATGATCCCTCTCTTCAAAAATACACCCTTCCTGTTCAGGAGAAATAGAAGTAATCAGAATATCTGAAAAACGTATACCCCAACTATACTTTTTCATATACGTTAAGATAACCCTTTCATACTAAGAGCTACTCTGTTTCTCGACAAGTCTACATTGATAACTTTCACTCTAATATGCTGATGAACAGAAACAACAGACAACGGATCTTTAACAAAACTATCTGACATTTGTGATATGTGCACCAAACCATTCTCCTTAATACCGATATCCACAAAGCAACCAAAATTGGTTATATTTGTAACTATACCCGGTAACTCCATGCCGATTTTTAGATCCTCAATACTCTTTATAGAGGAATCAAAACTAAAAAATTCAATCTTTTTTCTTGGATCACGACCCGGTTTGTCAAGTTCACTCATGATATCTTCAAGTGTTGGTATTCCTATACTCTCTGTAACATAATCGGCTAATATTATAGATTTTCTTAATTCACTATTGCCTATTAATTCCTGAATAGTACAACCAGCATCGCAGGCAATTTTCTCTACAACAGAGTAACTCTCCGGATGAACAGCTGTATTATCCAGCGGATTGGCACCATCAGGAATACGTAAAAAACCGGCTGATTGTTCAAATGCTTTAGCCCCCAACCTAGGCACTTGCATCAACTCATCTCTATCGGAAAATGCTCCATTAATTTTTCTATATTCAACGATATTTTCAGCTAAAGATTCACCAACTCCTGAAACATAAGTTAATAGTTGCACACTTGCTGTATTAAGATTTACTCCTACTTGATTAACACAACTAGTAACAGTCATATCAAGCGATTTTTTCAGTTCTGTCTGGTTAACATCGTACTGATATTGCCCTATTCCTAACGATTTGGGATCAATCTTAATCAGTTCAGCCAAAGGATCCATAAGCCTCCTACCTATAGAGACAGCTCCTCTAACTGTTACATCATAATCGGGAAACTCCTCTCTAGCAAGCTTAGATGCGGAATATATAGAGGCACCATCCTCACTCACCATGAACACCTTAACCTTTCTATCAAAACCGATACTAGTGACCAACCTCTCCGTCTCTCTACCTGCAGTACCATTACCTACTGAAATTGCCTCAATATTATACTGCTCAACTAACTGTCTTATTTTTTTAACAGAGGTTCCAAATTCATTTCTGGGAGGATGAGGATATATTGTTGTATTATGAATGAGATTGCCTTGCGCATCAAGGCAGACAATCTTACAGCCGGTTCTATAGCCCGGATCAATGGCCAAAACCCTTTTTCTACCCAATGGCGGAGCCATAAGCAACTGTCTAAGGTTGTTCACAAAAACTCTTATTGCCTCCTTTTCGGCTCTCTCTCTTGACAAATTTGAAAACTCTCTCTCTATAGAGGCTTTCAATAGACGCTTATAAGAATCTTCTACGGCTTCAACAACAAGTTCAGAAGATTTGTTTCTACCCTTTACAAATAGATCTTTTAGGTTATCTAATACCATAATATCATCTGTAGGAGTTACTGAAACTTTTAGGAATCCCTCCTTTTCACCGCGACGTATAGCCAAAAGTCTATGGGAGGGACAACGACGCAAGAGTTCAGACCAATCAAAATAATCCTTGTATTTTTCACCCTCCTCCTCTCTATTTTTAATTAGCTTAGATTTAATTACAGCACTTTGAGAAAAGGCTTTTCTTACACAATTTCTGGCTTTTATATCCTCACTAATCCATTCTGCTATTATATCACAAGCCCCCTTTAAAGCCTCTGTTGTATCATTTATAGAGTCGTTTATAAATTTCCGAGCTTCTAACTCTACATTATCACTATTCTGTGTTATGAGAGTTTTTGCCAAGTTTTCCAAACCATTCTCTCTTGCTATATCAGCCCTTGTTCTTCTTCTTGGTTTATAAGGAAGATAGATATCTTCAAGCTCAACTAAATTAACACACTCCTCTATCCTTTTTTTTAATTCAAGAGTTAACTTTCCCTGATCATCAATAGTATTTATTATACTATTTTTTCGCTTTAAAAGTTCAGCAATTTTCAAAGCTTCCTTTGATATTTCATCTATCTGTACCTCGTCAAGTCCCCCTGTCAATTCTTTCCTATAGCGACTTATAAAAGGAATGGTAGAGCCCTCTTCTAAGAGTTTCAGCGTGTTTTCAACCGCCGTAACTTTCAGATTAAATTTTTCAGCTATAAGTTGTTCCCTTAAAATCATAAAATATCTAATCGAAATCGTATTGAATAAAATCCTCTTCAGAGATAGTCTGTTGAGTACCAGTAATCATATTTCTTAAAGTAACTGTACCATCAACAAGCTCTCTACTTCCAATAATTGCAACATACAAAATAGCATTATTGTTAGCATAAGACATTTGCCTTTTTATTTTTATATTGTCAGGATAGAGCTCCGAACTGATGTTTTTAGCTCTTAATATTGGTAACAGAGCCAAACAACGTTCCGACTCAGCTAAACCAAGATTAAGAAATAATAGTTTTGTTCCTGACAATATTCTATCGGGAAATAGATTAAGAGAGTTCAGCACATCGTATATTCTGTCAGCTCCAAAAGATATTCCCACACCCGACAAATTTGGTAGGCCGAATATTCCCGTTAAATTATCATATCTTCCACCTCCACTTATGCTACCAATATCATAATCAACAGCCTTAACTTCGAAAATAGCACCTGTATAATAGTTCAAGCCTCTAGCCAGTGTAAGATCTAGCTCAAAACTATTGCTAAGAGTCTGCTTTTCTACAAAGTCTAACAAAAAAGAGCACTCCTCTACCCCTTGCATACCCATTTGGCTATTACAGAGAAAATCACTTAATATTTTAATTTTATCCTTATTATTCCCTTTTAAAGTGAGAATAGGTTGTAACATATCAATAGATTTTTGCGAAAGCCCTCTATCAGATAGTTCTAAATTAACCTTGTCAAATCCTATTTTGTCAAGTTTATCTATCGCCATTGTTATCTCTACAACTTTATCAGCCTGGCCAATAACTTCAGCTATTCCCGAGAGTATTTTTCTGTTATTCATTAGAATCACTACTCTAATTTTCAAACGGCTGAAGACCATATCTATCATCTGAATTAATTCCAGCTCGTTCAACAAAGAATCGCTGCCAACAATATCGGCATCACATTGATAAAACTCTCTATATCGCCCCTTCTGAGGCCTATCAGCTCTCCATACCGGTTGAATCTGAAAACGTTTGAACGGAAACACCAATTCATCTCTCCTCATTGCCACAAATCGGGCAAATGGCACTGTCAAATCATATCTTAAACCCTTATCACATAGTTTAGAGGCTATTTTAGCTATATCTGCCGATTCCAATTCGTCTTGACTCAAACCACTCATAAAATTACCAGAGTTGAGTATTTTAAAAAGAAGTTTGTCACCCTCCTCACCATATTTCCCCATGAGAGTTGATAAATTTTCAATAGAGGGAGTCTCAATCTGTAGATAACCGAAAAGCTGAAAAACATCTTTTATTATATCAAAGATATAATTTCTCCTTGCCATCTGAATAGGAGAAAAATCGCGTGTACCTTTAGGTATTGATGGTTTTATCATTATTATAAATCCTCGTTTTTATTTTTTTCTTCCCATAAATATCATTAAATAATATATCAATGTTCCTAAAGAAGCTAATGCAGCCACCACATAAGTATATGCAGCAGATTTAAGCAACTCTTCGGCCGGTTTTGCTGTTCTGTTATCTACAAAACCAGAACTACTCAACCATGCTAAAGCACGACGGCTAGCATCAATTTCAACAGGCAGAGTGATAAAACTAAATAGTGTAGTCAAAGCGAACAACACTATACCTAAAATCATTATTTGCGGAGTAGTTTCCATTAAAAAAATTCCCAACAACAAAATCCACGTAACCCATCTCGATGCAAAAGATACAATTGGCACAAGAACTGAGCGCATCTTTAAAGGAGCATATGCTTTAGCATGCTGAACTGCGTGTCCACATTCATGTGCAGCTACAGCCGCTGCAGTA
The DNA here is from genome assembly GCA_035647375.1 of Bacteroidaceae bacterium. Taxonomy (GTDB): domain Bacteria; phylum Bacteroidota; class Bacteroidia; order Bacteroidales; family Bacteroidaceae; genus Colenecus. The sequence goes on along the minus strand of DASRNO010000036.1, from coordinate 31,111 downwards.
ATGTTGGTACCGTTATAAACATCAATACTTAAATTGACAGTTTTTTTGACCGGATCATAATGATCAGTCAAATGTCCCTCAACATGCGTTACCCTTATATTTGTTAATCCATTGTCATGTAACATTTTTAATGCTACATCGCAACCCCTAGCTCCTCCTAAAACCGGAACCGTAGAGTATTTCTTAAACGTGTTCTGTAAATGAGCTTGAGCAATATAACTAAAAAGCGCTATACCTATAAAAATGATTAGATACATAATATTAACTATTAATTTTTTTATTTCTTACATCTATTCTCTTATTATCGTCTGACTCCTGTCAGGCCCAACCGATACAATATAGATCGGAGTCTTTAAAAAATCCTCTAAGAATTTTATGTATGTTTTAAACTTTTCGGGTAAATCATTCTCCTTACGCAACTCACATAAAGGAGACTGCCATCCCTGTAATTCCTCATAAACAGGTGTAACATTTTCCACATCATAAGGAAAATAATCTATTTCTGATCCATCGGGTAATTTGTATGCCACACAAGCTTTAATTACTTCAAAAGAGTCAAGAACATCACTTTTCATCAAAATCAAATCTGTAACTCCGTTAAGTTGTATAGCATAACGTAAAGCTACCAAATCGATCCATCCACAACGTCTGCGCCGTCCGGTAACTGCACCAAACTCATTACCTATTTTTCCTAAAGTTTCTCCTATCGAATCAAACAATTCTGTAGGGAAAGGACCGTTCCCAACTCTGGTACAATACGCTTTCATAATACCGAACACTCGGCCTATTCTTCCCGGAGCTATTCCAAGTCCGGTACATGCACCGGCACATACTGTGTTTGAAGATGTTACAAAAGGATAAGAGCCAAAATCCACGTCCAACATCGTTCCTTGTGCTCCTTCGCATAATATTGAAACTCCCGACTCAATAAGGTTATTCACATATCGTTCTCCGTCTATAAAGTCAAACTGTTTTATATACTCTATTCCACTTCGCCAGGCCTGCTCTAAAGGCTCTAAATTGTATTCAAAATTTAGGCTCTTCATTCTGTTTTCATGTACACTCTTAATTTTAGCATATTTTTCTTCAAAATTTTCAAGAAGAAGATCACCTATACGAATACCATTTCTTGCAATTTTATCAGTATAAGTTGGGCCAATCCCTCTGCCTGTTGTTCCTATTTTATCATCACCTTTATTTTTTTCGTACGCACTGTCTAATAAACGGTGAGTGGGAAGAATCAGATGAGCTTTCTTTGAGATAAGTAAGCGACTTTTTAAATCTATTCCCGCTTTCTCCAAAAATTCAGCTTCAGCTTTAAATAAGTCGGCATCTATCACCATTCCATTACCTATGATATTGTACTTATTACCCTGAAAAATACCCGAAGGAATTGACTTAAGAATAAATTTTTTCCCCTCAAATTCAAGAGTGTGTCCCGCATTGGGGCCTCCTTGAAAACGAGCAATCACCTCATAGCCGGGAGTAAGAACATCAACTACTTTTCCCTTACCTTCATCACCCCATTGAAGACCCAGAAGAACATCAACTTTTTTTATCTCCATGATTTTTACTATTTTCTTTTACTATTTTTTTTTTACTATTTTCTTTTGTCTACGCTTTATTGCCGCAGAACATTTTCCACAAAGCCCGTAAATATAAAGAGTATAATGTGTAACGGTAAATCTTTTTTTCTTTAACGACACCAACTCTTTAAGCTTTATATTTCCGTGAAACTCTGTTATTTCTTCACATTCTGTACAAATTACGTGATAATGTGGATCAACGTTATACGATTTTTCGTATTGAGTGTTCACACCAAATTTATGACACATAATCAATCTGGCCTCAACAAGTAGTTGTAGAGTATTATATAGTGTGGCCCTACTCACTCTGATACTACGCTCCTCCCTCATCGTTTTCATAAGAGCGTCAATATCAAAATGACCGCTCATTGTATAGATAGTATCAAGAATAGCGAAACGCTCAGGAGTTTTTCTCTTTCTATTAGACTCCAGATATTTAGCAAACACTTCTCTTACACTCATCTTAATGTTAGAATTACTCCATAATTATGCTCATATGATTCCAACGCTTTTATTGCTCCCTGTTTAGGCAAGAAAGAACCACCTGCTATAGCTGTGGCAGCGTGATTTTTAAACTCTTCAAGATAATTTTCGGAAATTGGTAACCTGTTACGAAAAAGATGGGCTAGTGTCAAGTAACCACAATATTGTATCAAATCATCCTCGTCGGCTATCCATTTGAAAGAGATCCATGAAGCAAATGAGAGCCTTCTAAATAGAAAAAAAGATAATATCTCTACTAAATCCGGATATTCCACACTTCTAACTCTATGATCGGCCATATGAGGAGTAAATCCGGACAGAGGCTGAATCATAACCGATAATATTTTACACTCCCTTACCTCCTCTTCCCACAAAGCCGAGGCAAGTTCAAAATTCTCGCTATAACCGCTTGCTATCTCTTTTAATTGAGGAATAGTCAATCCCCAATTAGTTTGATATTGCATGCCTTTCTCATTCATACTTTGGGAAATCTCGCCATTCATTGCAAGACGCAGCTTATATTTTATCTCTTTAATCTGTTCGTAATGACTTTTTTCGTTCATATTCACAACCAACTGTATTCTTTACTATATCTGAGCATCTGTTCGGAAAAACTCTCTTCATACGATATGTTAACATCCAAAATATCTCCATTAGAATCAAAAGTAGGAGTTAAAATCGGATTAATAAAACCATTAAAAGGAGCAATATCCAATTTTTGTCCCCGTTTAACAACCTCATTTCTTAATCTCTGATCAACAAGCACTCCATATTTCTCAACTAGATTCCTTGCAGCATTAAAGTCGCCCTCTGACTTAATTCGTTGAATCTCTTTTAGCTGAAAAGCAAAAATATTTCGTAGTTTAATGTAATCATTTATTCTTATATATGTCTTATTATCAATCATAACTAATTCAAGAACAGATTGATCAGCCCCATAATCTAAAGCCCATCGAGCAATAAGCTGTCTATTTCTCATATGTGCCTCTTCTAGATCTTGTTCCGGCTCCACTCGCATAAGTTGCGTAATAAGACCACTCATCATCTGTTTGTAATACTCTCCCTTATAAGCCTCTCTATCCGGCAATAGGCCCAAAGAGACCAAAATAGGATCAGATAAATAGTAGAGACTAAAAAGATCTGCTCTTGTCTCCTCTATTACGGAGTGATAAACGCCCAATGCATCTGATGTTACTCCAGGCATAAGCTGCCCCGAACCATGACCAATACATTCATGCAAATCGGTATGTAAAGAGCTGGTCGATAGGCAATATTTTTTCATCATTTCAGTCTCAACAGGAGTTATTGCAAACTCCTCGTACAGTTTATTATTCAAGAAAACCTGGTTATGAGCCTCTATAAAGTTCCCTATTGTAACAGACTTAGAACCATATTCAGATCTTATCCAATCGCTATTGGGCAAGTTAATGCCTATTGCAGCCGAAGGATATAGATCGCCACCCAACATAACTGCATTTACCACTTTTGCCGAAACTCCTTTAACTTTTTTTCTCTTAAAACGGTAATCAATTGGAGAATTATCCTCAAACCATTGTGCTCTATCGCATAAAATAGATGTTCTTGCAGTAGCCTTGTCATCCCTCAAATAAACAATAGATTCCCAGCTTGCTTTAATACCTAATGGATCATTATATGTTTCAATAAATCCATTAATAAAATCTATTTTTGGCAAGGTATTATTTACCCAAGTTATAGAGTAATCATCAAAGAGATTAGGATCACCACTTTCATAAAAGAGTATCAGCTTATCCAAAACAGACCTCTGATTTAACTCATCAGCATAACGCTTTGCTTTTTTAAGAAAATGAACAATTTTTTCCAAAACAGGCCCATACAATCCTCCAACTTTACAAACCTCCTCTCTTAAAACACCCTCTAAATCCTTTACTAATCGGGTATTAAAGCCTAACATAGCTGGTCTTTCAGAAGTAGAGGCTTCTCTTAGTTCATTATAAAATTTAGAGGCTTCTTTCTGAGAGACATTAGTATAATAGGTAGAACATGACGTAGAGAGTAAATCCTCACCGTCAACAAGGTTCTTTTTTTTTCTATACATAGAGTTATCAAAAATTGCCTTTGACAATCTGTGATACAATGATTCTACATCATAATCTTCTGCTAAGGGCAGCTCAGCCAAAGATAAATCTTTAAATGCACTACTAAAAAATTCCTCCGAGAAACCCGGAACAAATTTATTCATAGAATAGTGATGATGAATTCCATTAGAGAACCAGAAACGTTTTAAATAGATAGTAAATAATTTGAAATCATCACTCTCTCTATTGCCTGAGTAAAATTTAAATATTGCCTCAAGAGCCTTTCTCAGCAGCAAATTTATTTCACAATTCTGAGCATATATTATATCCCTTCCGCATAAAGCCGCCTCAGAGAGATAATAAATCATTCTCTTCTGGTTTAAAGATAGGGACTCAAATTCTGCAACACGATATCGTATTAATTGAAAATCAGCTATCCTCTCATCAGAAAAAACAAAGCCGTTATGTATGTTCTGATACGACATTTTGAAAATTTAAATCCCGATAAGTACAATAAAAGTATAGCTTGTATACCAATTAAGCTCTAATCAATTTCTGGTAAACCGCCCCCTTATACACTTTTTACTTCGATTTATAAAGCATTACTATATTCTTATTTTTTTTGATTGAGCTACTATATAACAATACAAATTAAAGTGATTTTAGCCATCTTAGCAACTAAAAAAGTCAAAAAATCTCCTAAACACCTATTTACGCGTAAAAGGAGAAAATTACTATCTCGAATGACTATTATGAAAATAAAAACGTTTTTATGCGAATAAATAGATTAAATGGCGATTCTAATGGAGCAATCTTTATAAAACGAATCGTCACTGTTAAAATGTGAGCAAAATTATAGATTTTTCTAACCAACATGGGCATACCTATTTTTTGTCTTATAGCACCAAAATTCCCGCTTTCCATCGCTGATTTTAGTAACAATTTTCCACTCTTGCTGTCTTTTGAGTTAAGTTCCATTAAAAAACATTTTTTTGGTAATCCAAGATGTTCCGTCATCAATGCCCCGCAAGCTAAAAAAAAATTTTTAAGAGATAAAAGCGTAAGATAATTTTCTAAACGAGACCAATCTATTACTTCCCGTTCTTTCCAAATCAATCTAGATAAGTCACAATAGTGTCTTAAACCTATATTACCATTCACGGCATGTTTGAATAGATGACAAAAAATATACAAAACATTAAATGTTGGTTCAAAAGTCTTAACTATAACACTGTTATCCAATATCAAGATACTAGGAGCAAAGTTACTAGCAGATAGTAACATTTTTTTAAAGCGTTTATTAAAAACATTCAAAGAAAATATAATCAAAGTATGATGAAATTCCCACAAAATTTCATGATAATATAGCACTATGTGTTTTTCTCCTTGTCTGAGAATTTCTCTCATACCCCACTTTTTTGCCCATTCAATGGCCTTTTCAAAATTTTCACCTTCAAAATATATATCCACATCGCCACTGATACGCCTGTTTGGATTAATATAGCAGGCTGAAATAGCCCTACCTTTGAGTAATCTACACTCTATGTCCAAACTCTCCATCTGTCTTATAAAATGTGAAATCTCTCCATCCATTCTCCGGTTCCACCTTTCTAGACAAATTGTTTCATTTATCCATATAATTTTCAATCCGTATTGCGGCTGACACCTATCTGACATCATAGCTACCGCATCGAATACTACAGCTTCTACCGAATGATAATGTGCCAATTCATATATATCACTCCACTCCTGTTCCGACAAATTCATAGAGACGGGATTACTCCACAAACCCGATCTTAGCAAACTTAAAAAGTTTTTATTACTCTGTTTGTGCATTTCATGGTGTCTTCTTAATGGTATTTTCTTATCTATTTAACTTTTATGTTTTCCTGATTAAACATTCTACTCTCTCTATCACCTTCACCACCTCGTATCCGGATTGACCATCAGCAATTTTGATTTCTCCATCTAGATTATCAATAAAATATTTCAATTCATTATCTAAAGCCATACTTTTCAAATAGGGAATTACCTCTGCCTTACCATCATTTTTATATGGAATTCCATTGTCTTTTATCGAAAAATTTTTTCGATAAAAAAGTAACTCTCTCTTTTTTGATGCATCATTGTATGAAAGCATACCTTTACTGCCCACAACTACTAATCTCTGTTCCTTAAACGGGTGAAGCCATGAAGTAAAAATATGAGCATTAATATTCTCCTGATAAGTAAGTTGGCACATAGTAAAATCAAAAACATTCTTCTGTAGATATTTTCCTCCTTTAGCCTCAATTTTTTCAGGTGATTTACCAATTAAATTATATAAAATAGAGATATCATGAGGTGCTAAAGAACTAAAGACACTCTCCTCTGTTCTTACAGTTCCAAAATTTAATCTGTTTGAATAGATATGATATAAATCTCCTATCATACCACTATCAACAACCTCTTTTATTTTCCGATAAGCAGAGTGAAACAGCAATAAGTGCCCCACCATAAGTCTGGCACCGCTGGCTTTGGCTATCTCTATCAACTCCAGTGATTCATCAGATTTAAGAGTCATAGGTTTTTCCACCAACACATTCATACCCCTCTCAAGCAGCTTTTTTGCTATTAAAAAGTGAGTGGGAGCTGAAGTAGCAATAATATATCCGTCATATACGCCAGACATTGCATCCAAAACATTACTATAACCCTTTACAGGGTATTGATTCGTTGTTTTATTCAAACGGGATGAGTCTATATCTACCACAGCAGCAAGATTACCCATTTCATATAAAATTCTAATGTGATTCTGGCCCCAACCTCCACAACCTACAACACAGACTCTCTTCATAAAGAGAAAAATTTTATTATTGATTCAACAATTTTATCCTGATCACTCTCTTTCAAATATGGCCCCATAGGTAAAGAGAGTACTGTACCGCACAACTCTTCTGTAACAGGATATGATGATTCTTTGGTTAAATATTTAAATGCAGTCTGAGAATGCATGCCTAAAGGATAATAAATCATTGTAGGAATGCCCTGCTCTTTCATATAAATCTGAAGAGCATCTCTTGTAGCTCTGTCGTTTAAGCGTATAGTGTATTGAGCCCAAGCGCTGATATAATCTTCTGGTATTTTAGGGATGATAACACTATTTTTCAATAGCTTTGAATATCGATCGGCCAATTCAGAAGATCTTTCATTTTCAAATTTGGTAAATGCCTTAAGCTTTACACTTAATATAGCCGCTTGGAGAGTATCTAAACGAGAATTTAAACCTATCCTAACATTATCGTATTTGTTTGATCCCTTACCGTGAATTCGGTAAGAGGAGATAAGTTCGGCCCACTCAGTATTATCTGTAAACACTGCTCCTCCATCTCCGTAACAACCCAAAGGCTTAGCCGGGAAAAAACTTGTAGTAGAGATATCTCCAAAACTACAATTCTTTTTTCCTTTAAAAGAACCCCCTAAACCTTGTGCTCCATCTTCCAATATAAAGATTTTATATTTATCTGCTATTTTTCTCAAATTGATATAATCGGCCGATAATCCAAATAAATCTACAGCGATTACAACTCTTGGTCTAAGCTTTCCTTCGGCAAGTACAAGTTCAATCTTTTTTTCAAGATCGTTACAATCAATATTGAATGTCTCCCTATCAACATCCACAAAGACAGGTGTAGCATTCTCAAGGGGGATAACCTCGGCCGAAGAGAAAAAAGTGAAATCCGGAACAAACACAGCATCTCCTTCAGTTACTCCCCAAGCCTTTAATGACAAAGTTAGAGCATCAGTTCCATTAGCACAAGAGATGCAATGTTTTACATCTACGTATTGGGCAAGATCATCCTCAAATTCCTTTACCTTACTACCCATGATAAAGCTCGAAGACTCGACCACCTTAAGCATAGCGATATCAATTTCTGTTTTTAGTGCTGAATATTGAGCTTTTAAATCTCTGAATTTCATTTTTTAATAAGACTTTTTTAATAAATTCCCCTGTTCCATGTAACGTCTCCCACACACACATATAAACGATGAATCCAAACGTTTTCCGCATTCACAGACCCATCCTATCCTCTTTGCTGGCACACCTACCATAAGAGCAAAATCCTTTACATCTTTTACAACTACTGCACCCGCCGCAATAAAGGCATATTTTCCTACAGTATACCCACAAACAATTGTAGAGTTAGCTCCCAAAGTGGCTCCTTGTCTTATTAGAGTATTATCGTAAACTCCATGTGCCGGAAAATTGGCTCTAGGATTAGAGACGTTTGTAAATACACAACTCGGACCACAAAACACATCATCCTCTAACTCTACACCCTCATAAACCGACACATTATTCTGAATTCGGACTCCTTTGCCAATTCGTACATTATTTCCAATATTGACATTTTGTCCCAACGAACAATTTTCTCCAATTATAGCTCCATTCTGAATATGACAGAAATGCCATATTTTGGTTCCATTACCAATTACAACACCTTCGTCAACGTAACTGCTATGATGAACAAAATAATTAGTATTTTTCTCCATTTTATCGATTAAAATAGGTTATAATAACTCTATATTGTCTCTATATTTAACCTCTCTTGTGGCATTTCTTGTATCAAAAACAAATATGCTATTTTCCTGTACTTTATTATAATCAATAATTGAATGGTCGGTAGCTATTATAACTAGATCGTAATCTTTAAGAGATTCCATTTGAAAACTTTCTCTTTTTATTCCTTTATATATTTTGTTTTTAAAATCAACCTCGTCAATATAAGGATCGTAAAAATCCACATATGCCCCAACTGCCTTGAGATTGTCAATCAAAAATATAGCAGGGCTCTCTCTATAATCTGCCACATTTTTTTTATATGCCACTCCCAATACAATAACCTTACTACCATTAAGACTCTTCTTAAATTTTTTATTTAAAATTTCGGAGGCTCTCTCTGTACAATATTCAGGCATTCTATCATTAATAATCATAGAAGATTCTATCATACTGGTATGAAACCCGAACTCTCTGGCCTTCCAGCTAAGATAATAAGGATCAAGAGGAATACAGTGACCACCTAATCCAGGCCCGGGATAAAAAGGAGCAAATCCAAAAGGTTTAGTCTTTGCTGCCTCAATTACCTCCCAAATATTTATATTCATACGGTGACATAATATTGCCATTTCATTTACAAGACCAACATTGATGTTTCTATAAATATTCTCCAAAAGTTTTGACATTTCAGCTACCCTTGGACTACTCACCTCAAACACACGGTCACCCAATATTTCTCTATACATGGCAGATATACATTCAGAGGCTTGGACAGAATCTGCACCTACCACCTTAGGAATGTTTTTGGCCTTATATTTGCTATTCCCCGGATCTATTCTCTCGGGCGAAAATCCTAGATAGAAATCCTTACCGCACTTTAAACCGCTTCCCTTCTCAAGAATAGGTTTAATCAGTTCCTCTGTAGTACCTGGATACGTTGTTGATTCTAAAACTATCATTGAGTTTTTTCTCATTTTCTTTGCTACCATTATAGCGGATTCTCTAACATAACTTATATCAGGCTGCTGGTGTGCATCCAATGGGGTTGGTACGCAAATTGCAATAAAATCGGCTTCTGAAATAAAATTAAAATCAGATGTGGCTCTAAGCATTCCTGACTCCACTACCTCTTTCAATTCCGAGTCAGAGACATCGCCAACATAACTTTCTGAGTTATTTATCATCTCAACCTTTATTTTCTGCAAGTCGAAACCAATAGTTTTAAAGCCCGCCTTTGCCTTTTCCACTGCTAAGGGGAGCCCAACGTAACCAAGGCCATAAACTCCGCAGACAATCTCTTTTTTTGCAATTTTATCAAGAAGATATTCTCTCATCTATATAACGCATATAAACAACATTTCGAAATTTTGTTAAATAATCTCCGTAATTTATCTCGAAATTAATAGCTAGCGACCGCAAAAGTAGTATAAATTCATATCAATAAAGATTTATAATCTATTTTTTTTACCTTTGTATATTAAAGTAAAGCTATTTCACTAGTAAGAGATTGATTGACCAAAACACTATTAAACAAATAATTGATACTGCTAATATTGTAGATGTGGTATCAGAATTTGTAACGTTACGCAAACGCGGTGCAAATTATGTTGGACTTTGTCCATTTCATGACGAAAAAACACCTTCGTTTAGCGTATCCCCATCAAAGGGTATATGTAAATGTTTCAGCTGTGGAAAAGGTGGAAATGTAGTTCATTTTATAATGGATCATGAACAACTCTCTTTCAAGGAGTCTATTGAATGGTTGGCTAGCAAATATGGAATACCTATTCAGAAAAAAGAACTTACAGAACAAGAGATAGCTGCCAAGAACTCTAGAGAGTCTCTTTTTATTGTCAACGAGTTTGCTAAAGATTTTTTTCATAATAGACTAAAATTATGCAATGAGGGTAAGAGCGTAGGAATGGGTTATTTTAGAAGACGAGGATTCAGAGACGATATTATCACCAAATTCCAATTAGGTTATTGCCCTGATAATCCTAATTCTTTTTCAAAAGAAGCTCTAAAAAAAGGTTATAATAAAAAATATCTAATAGACTCCGGACTATCTATAGAACGTGAAAACGATTCATTATTCGATCGTTTTCGGGGAAGGGCAATTTTCCCCATTCACTCTCTTTCGGGAAAAATTGTAGCTTTTGGAGGAAGAGCTCTTGGAAATGATATCAAAACTGCTAAATATATCAACTCCCCTGAATCTACAATATACTCAAAAAGTTATCAACTTTATGGGATTTTTTTCGCTAAACACTCTATTGTAAAACATGATCTCTGTTTTCTTGTTGAAGGGTATACCGATGTAATATCAATGTTTCAAGCAGGTGTGGAAAATGTTGTTGCATCATCAGGCACATCACTCACTGCAGGCCAAATCAGATTAATTCAAAGGTTTACCAACAATATCACAGTTATTTATGATGGAGATGATGCGGGTATTAATGCCTCACTGAGAGGTATTGATATGCTACTTGCCAAAGGTTTGAATGTAAAAGTACTTCCCTTGCCCGACGGAGAAGATCCTGACAGTTTTGCACAGAAAAATGAATCAAAAGCTTTTTTGGATTACATTGAAAATAACCAGATAGATTTTATAAGATTCAAATTGTCACTACTTACTAAAGAGGCCGGAGATGATCCAATAAAGAAAGCCATTTTAATTAAAGAAATTACTAAAAGTATCTCTGTTATACCGGATCCTATTATTAGAGCTGTATACATTAAGGAGTGTGGAAATCTTATGCAGGTTGAGGAGCGTCTTCTAATAAACGATATAAACAAACTACAGATAGAAAATGCAAAAAAAATAAAACGAGAGAGTAATGTTAAAAATGTATCGGACAATACCTCTGAAACTAATCTTGAGCCTGCTATTAGAGCTCAAAACACCGATGAATTAGACAAATCTATCATATTTAACGAAACTTATTTTTCTGGAAAAGAGCATGCAATCTCATTGGCTTTGCTTGGAGATGAGAGAGATTCCATAATTGAAAAAGAGAGACTTATAACCCAACTGATAACAAGGCATGGTGAAAAGACATTATGTTACACCAAATTCAACGGTAAGGAAAATTATCCAATGAAAGTTGGAGAATTTATCATAAACACCCTTAAAAACGACAATCTTGATTTTTATCATCCTGTATATAAAAAAATGATAAAATTATTGGAAGAGCATATTTATGATGATGGTTTTTCGAGCGAAAGATTTTTTATATCAAACTCTGACAATGTAGTAAGTCAAACAGCAGCCTCACTTATAAAAGATAGATATCAACTGAGCGAATTATTTATGCAAAAGGGCCAATCTATTGAACAAGATGAGAAACTCTTTGAACAGACAACTCACCTTATGGCAGAGTATCAATTCTCTATAATTAAGTTTGAGATGAAACAGATTGAAAGTATGTTACAAGAGCCGGAGATATCCAATAATATGGTCCAATTAAAAGAATTACAACAAAAATATACAACATTGATGACGTTAAGAAACTCTCTTGCAAAAAAACTTGGCGACAGAGTTATCAATATATGATTCTAATATTACCCCCTAATTAAACTAATAAACTCCTCGCGAGTCTTAGCTCTATTAAATGCTCCGGTAAAATCGGAAGTGGTAGTGATAGAGTTCTGTTTTTCTACTCCACGTGTTTGCATACACATATGCCTAGCCTCTATTACCACCATTACTCCAAGCGGCTTTAGAGTATTTTGAATACACTCCTTGATTTGCCATGTCATACGTTCCTGAACCTGCAATCTTCTAGCAAACACATCTACCACCCGCGCTATCTTACTCAGTCCGGTGATATATCCATCCGGAATATAAGCCACATGAGCTTTTCCATAGAAAGGCAACATATGATGTTCACAAAGTGAGTAAAAATCTATATCTTTAACTATAACCATTTGGCTATAATCCTCTTTAAATTTAGCAGAATTAAGAACAGATGCCGGATCTATATGATATCCACTCGTAAAATCGAGTATCATCTTAGCCACTCTGTAAGGTGTCTTTTTTAGTCCCTCTCTATCACGGTCAACCTCTATAAGCGAGAGAATCTCCTTATAATGCTTAATTAACTCTTTAAATGTCTCTGACTGTTCATTATCGAACGGAATAAGACTACTCATAGGTCTATTCTAATTTCTTGATTTCTTAAAATAATCAACCCCTTGTAGGTTGTTTCTTTGCGTAATTTTCTCATTACTGCATAAGCCTCTTCATAATGTACAAAATCGCCCACAGCGCAAATCCAGCGCGGTGAACGGAAATAGTTATATACAGGTAAATCCGGATAATTCTTACGAATAAACACCTCTGCCTGAGAAGCTAGATTTCTCGATTCCCTGGTATTATTTCCGGCAAAAACTTGTATTCTGTATCCCACAGCCTTTATCTGTTTTTGAGAGTTGTTTTTATTTAACACACCAATAAGAGAATCAAGACGAACATCTCTGATCACAATTATCTTGCCCTTATCCTGCACGAATCTCTCCAACTCATCAACCAGCGTAATTTGAGCGCTAGCAGTGATTGAGAAAAAAGCTACTATTATTAGCCCCGATAAACGCATTATTTCCAGGCGTCAATTATTCCTTTAAAATCTTCTACAGATAAAGAGGCTCCTCCTATCAAACCTCCGTCAACATCAAGGTTTTCAAAAAGCTCTCTGGCATTTGAAGGCTTACAACTTCCACCATACAGAATAGAGCAATTTTCGGCTATCTCTTTTCCATATTTTTCTCTAACCAAACCACGAATATATGCATGCATCTCCTGAGCCTGCTCTGGAGTAGCAGTTAAACCGGTTCCTATTGCCCAAACAGGCTCATAAGCCAGAATAATTTTCCCAAAATCTTCTGCTGAAAGATTAAAAAGAGAACCTTCAAGCTGACTCTTAACCACCTCATTTTGTCTACCTGCTATACGTTCCTCTTTGACCTCTCCAATACAAAATATAGGAATAAGACCATTTTCTAATGCTAAAAAAACCTTGTCTTTCAGTATCAAAGGAGTCTCGTTATAATATGTACGTCTTTCCGAATGCCCCAAAATACAATATTTTACTCCTGTAGAGGCCACCATTCCGGCTGAAACCTCGCCTGTATATGCACCAGAAGCCTTGTCGGCACAATTCTCTGCTCCAATTCCTACTAAATTCTGATCTACCAAAGGGGTTAGGCTGGCTAAATGTATAAAAGGAGCACATACCACAACATCGCAATTGGGTTTATCTTCTATCAAAGCCTCGTTTATCGATTTTACAAACTCAATACCCTCGTTAAGGTTCTTGTTCATCTTCCAGTTTCCAGCAACAATTTTTTTTCTCATTTTTGTAATATTTATTTTTCAAATACTATTTCTCACCATCTCTAATTCTGCAACTTTCTCTTCTTTTCATAAACACCCTATCAAATATAATTATTAGTAAAAAAGGTGTTAAGAAGATAAGAAATACCTTTAAAACCCTATATTTCAAGTTGTCTAAACCTGTTTTATCTATATAAATATTCTCTATAGAACCTGATAACTCACTCTCAGCGGGAATGTCTTTATGACTCCACTTATCTACTATAATACCATTGTTAAGAAGAATCAATCCGGGGTTGGAGCGAATCATTGTTTTTAACACTACCTCATCGGCAAATAGAAAATCGTATTCGGCTCCGGTTTTACTCCTCCATTCCTCAATCATGCCCCTTCCCGACGATGTGACTGCAAAAAATCTATAACCATGTTGAGTGCTGTAATAATATAGATCATCAACAAAATCAAGATTCTCTTGGCTAGCATCCTCAAGAAAGCTAAAAATCAACAAAAATGTATATCCGTTGTAGTTAAGAATATTCTCAGTAAAATCTTCATCTGTATCATCCCAAACACTTAAGTCGACAAATCTAATATCACCCCTCTCCATAACCATTTCCCTAAGATTGACTCCTTTTTTATAAGCTCTAAAATCAAATATCGGGAGATGATTAATATTGTGTAACATAAAAAGAGTTATCAGCAAAGTAGCAGTAACAGTAACAAGCCACTGGTTAACAGGATTTACAAACTGAATAATACCCTCTTTATAGATAAAGAGATAGACAATTGCAATCAATAAAAATATGTTTTTTAAAAAAGTCTGCCAATTGGTTAAAACTAATGCATCGCCAAAACAACCACAGTCAGAGACTGGCGATAAGATTGCCAGATATAGAGTTAGTGGAGTAAAACAGGCCATTATTAAGAGCATAAACAGCGTTGTGCTTTTTCTATATACCCCAAGTAACATATAGATCCCAAGCAAAAATTCCAATCCGGCTAATAGAGAGGCTGCAATTAGAAGTAAATTGGCTGAAAACCAATAGTCCATATTAAAAAAGCGTAAGTATTCCTCAAATTTTATCTGGGTTCCAGTGGGATCAACCGCTTTTACAAAACCGGAAAAAACAAAGACCGAGCCCACTAAAAATTTGCAGAAAGTTACACTGAATCTAATAAAAAGATTATTATTCGGTTTTTTCATTATTAATTCTATTGTTCGTAAACCAACTTAATAAGAGCAAATACAGCATAGTTCACAATATCTAGGTAATTTGCTCCAACACCCTCTGACACTGTTGTCTGGCCATTGTTTTTTTCTATCTCTTTTATCCTATTAAGTTTTACAAGAATTATATCAATATATGAGCTTATTCTCATTCCGCGCCAAGCCTCGTCATAATCGTGATTCTTATTTAACATAAGTTCCAATGCTTCCGAAGAGTTAGCATCATACTCTCTAAGAGCCTCTTTGGGGGTCATGTCGACACTCTCTGAAAACCCTTTTTCTAACTGAATAAGAGCAATTATTCCATAATTTACAATCCCTATATATTCCGATAATATATCATCGTCAATAAGTGATTTACCTTTTATCTCTATACTCCGTATTCTATTTGCTTTAATAAAAATTTGATCTGTTACAGACGAAGGTCTGAATATTCTCCATGATGGTCCGTAATCATTCAATTTTTTTTCGAACAGGGCGCGACACTTCTCTAAAATCTCTCTAAATTGGCTATTGGTGTCCGGTCCCGAGGTTCGTATACTATTATCACAAAATTCGCACATATAATCTTTTTAATTTACTCTCAAAGTCTGTCCAGGCTTAATAATAGAACTTCTGGAAATCTGGTTAAGCCTACACAATTCCGAGACAGTCGTTTCATTCAAAACAGCTATTCTAGATAGAGTGTCGCCCGATTTTACCCGATAATAAGATTCCGAGCCATTCTTTCTACTATCCTTATAATAGGTAAATATATCAACACTTGCTGTCTGGTTAGGAAAATCGAAAAGAGAGGCGGGATTAAAAGCAATACCCAAAATTCTAGTTTCAAAATGCAGATGCGGTCCTGTTGAACGACCAGTGCTCCCCCCTAACCCTATAGGATCACCCGCTCTAATGATCTCATTCTCTTCTACTATTTTTTTTGACAAATGAGCATATAAAGTCTCTAAACCATTAGAGTGACGAATTACCAAGAAATGACCATATCCATTCTTATCATATTGAGATACTCTTACACGTCCGTCAAATGCTGCTCTAACCGTATCTCCGATATTTAATTTAATATCAATGCCGTAATGCATACGTCTTCTTCTGGGACGATATCCAAAAATATCATTAATTTTGACATTATTTGTTGGCATATGAAAATTATCCATAGAAATAACAAGAGAGTCCGGTAATTCTTGCTCCTGATAACGAAATACAATATTGTTATTCCACTCAGGATACAAAAAAGAACCCGGGTTTTCCAGATCCTCATTGCAACACACAAAAATCGTCCCGGCACATTCTACACTCTCCATACCGTTAATCAAAATCGTTCTTGCTGGCAATTCATCCTGTCCGCAAACCGGACAAAAATAAAACAGAAACTGTATAAGTAAGAGACAAAATAGGTGAATAGGCCTAATTTCCATCATTTTTTATATAGTGAGGCAAAGATATAATTTTCTTTTTTCTTATGAAAAACTCTAATCTGTTTTTTCACTTTATGAAATAGACGACCAGTCGAACGGACTTTTTCTTAATTTACGTAATTGTCTGGAAAAGAGCATATTTTCAGGTTTAGAAAGGTCTTTGTCATTATTTATAATTTCTCCAGCCACCTCTCTCACATGCTGTATCAATTGAGCGTCGTGAACTAAATCTGAAAGACGTAGTTCAAAAGGTATTCCACTCTGTTGAGTCCCTTCCATATCGCCAGGTCCACGCATTTTCAAATCAGCCTCAGCTATCTCGAATCCATCGGTAGTATTAACCATTAAATCTATTCTCTTTCTAGTATCGTCAGACAATTTATAGCCGGTTACAAGAAGGCAATATGATTGGTCAGATCCTCTTCCAACCCTTCCTCTAAGCTGATGTAGCTGAGAAAGCCCAAATCTCTCGGCATTCTCTATTACCATTACGCTAGCATTTGGCACATCAACTCCCACCTCAATAACTGTTGTTGCCACTAAAATATGAGTCTGATTTTTTACAAATTTGTCCATTTCAGCCTCCTTCTCAGCAGGTCGCATCTTACCGTGAATCTTACTCACACTATATTGGGGAAATAATTCAAGTATATTTATGTATCCATCCTCCAAATTTTTAAGATCAATTTTTTCGCTCTCTTGAATAAGCGGATATACAATATAAACCTGACGACCTGATTTAATTTGACCATCTATAAAATTTACTAACCTACCTCCGTCTCCTTGATAAAAATGCATTGTTTTTATCTGTTTTCTTCCCGGAGGAAGTTCATCAATAACAGATATATCCAGATCTCCATATAGTGTCATTGCTAAAGTTCTTGGAATAGGGGTTGCTGTCATAACAAGAATATGAGGTGGATTAACATTTTTGTTCCACAATTTAGCCCTTTGCTCCACCCCAAAGCGATGCTGTTCATCAATAACCACAAAACCCAATCGGGAAAAAATTACGTTATTCTCAAGAACTGCATGAGTGCTAACAAGTATTTTTACGTCACCACTTTTTAAACCTGTCAATATCTCCTCTCTTCTAGATCCTTTTACACTTCCCGTTAGGAGTTCAACCCTTATATCTAATCCCTTCAAATAACGGTTCAGGCTGGCTAAATGTTGTTCAGATAAAATTTCAGTAGGAGCCATTATACAGGCCTGAAATCCATTATCTATTGCCAAAAGCATACCCAATAAAGCCACAATTGTCTTACCACTTCCCACATCACCCTGCAATAGACGATTCATCTGTCTACCGGATCTTGTATCAATGCGAATTTCTCTGACAACACGTTTTTGAGATTCGGTAAGAGCGAAAGGAAGGTTTTTATGATAAAAGTCATTGAATTTATCGCCAACTTTGCTAAAAACAAAACCTTTATAACGCCTGTTCCTATCGGATGAGTATTTTAATATTCCTAATTGAATATAAAAAAGCTCCTCATATTTAAGCCTAAATTGAGCCTTCTTCAATTCATTAGCTGTTCTGGGGTAATGTATTCCATGGATAGCCTCATTAAAAGAGATGAGTCTCTCTCTTCTCAAGAGCCAATCAGGTAAAGTTTCAGGCAATGGTCCCTCTATCATCTTGAAAAGATTACCCATAAGTTTATTTAAAGCACGCGAGTTTAAACCAGCTTTTTTCATTTTTTCTGTGGTATTATAATAGGGCTTTAAACCCATAGCAGAAAAATCAACCTCATCTGCAATATCAATATCAGGATGAGTAATAGTATAACGTCCCCCAAAGATAGTGGGTTTACCAAAAACCACATAGTGAATATTCGGTTTATATTTTGACAAAATAAATTTTATTCCTTGAAACCAAACTAAATCAATTACGCCGGTTCCATCAGTAAAATGAGCCACTAAGCGTCTTTTTCTTCCTACCCCTATCTCTTCAAAACTCAAAATTTTGCCCTTTATCTGAATATAAGGCATAGTTCCGTCAATCTCGTGAATATAATAAAGTCGACTTCTATCAATATATTTATATGGGAAATATAATAGAAAATCTCTTAATGTAAATACCTTAAGTTCGTTATTGAGAAGTTTAGCCCTTGCCGGACCCACTCCCATCAAAAATTTTATGTCGCGTTGGGCAAGGTCAAGCATAAATTATCTAATTTTCCATATTAAAGAGAGATGCTATTCTTAAATCTAACTCGGTTGTAATCTTTATGTTTTCCTGATTTCCCTCTACTAAATTAATAGAAAAACCGGCCGCCTCCACTACCGAAGCATCGTCTGTAAAAGAGTTTTTATTAACTTTTTTATATGATTTATTCAGTATTGATAAAAGAAATACCTGAGGAGTCTGTACTATTTTAAGTCTATCCCTATTAAAAGCACTACTTTTATCTGTATAATCACCATCCGATAAAATCCTCACAGACTCATTTACAGGTAATACAGGAACAGCCGCACCAAAATTCAAAGCTGCATTATAACAACTCTCAATAACCTGTTCGGAAACAAGTGGACGCACTCCATCATGTATTCCCACAAGCACCTCTTCTCCATTAGTAATACTATTCAAATAATCTATTCCGTTTTTTACTGAGTCAAAACGAGTAGATCCACCCTCAACAAGATTTAACGGCTCCTTGTAATCAAATTTATCGCATAACTCACTCCAATAATCCATATGGGCCGCAGGCAATACCAGTACAACATCTATCTCTTTTTTAGTAAACAGAGTGACTGTCTGCATTAACAATGGACGATTATTTAATAGAAGAAACTGTTTGGGTATAGCCGTTCCCATACGAGAACCCTGACCTCCCGCTACAATTATTACAAAGCGTTTCACTCTAACTCTTTACAAATCTCATATCCTTACGTACTTTATCGAGAACCTCATCTCCCTTCAAGAGTTTAATAATTGCTCCGGTAAAATCAAACGATGCCGCCGGTCCAACAGCAGTAATTATGTTTTCATCAACCTCAACAAAATTGCCAGTAACCTTAGCCTCTTTCAAAAGAGATTCATAGCCCGGATATACTGTAGCCCTTCTTCCATTCAACACTCCCAATTTTCCCAAAACTACAGGTGCAGCACAAATGGCTGCCAATGGCTTGCCTGCTTCGGCGAATTCTGTTATTAATCTTTTTAATCCTTCATGATTCATTAAATTTGTCGCTCCAGGCTGTCCGCCTGGTAAAATAATCATCTTGGAATTGGTAAAATCAACATTTTCAAATAATTGATCGGCTATTAAAAATGTATTCAAAGAACTTTTTACAGAGAGATTCCCTGTAATAGAGACAGCCGTTACATCTATATTGGCTCTTCTCAACATATTAAGTGGCACAACTGCCTCGATAGACTCGAATCCATCGGCTAAAAAAATATAAACCATAGTATTTTAAAATTAGTAATTATCTTAACTTGAAATAGTATGTTATGGTCCCCTCCTGATTGTCCACACCATCTATCGCATTAAACTTTGTTTTTCTAGCAGCACTTTCAGCCGCATTACGCAAAGTGGTGTTTATAGTGTTAGTCCTCTTATGTATCCGCGTAGCAATAACATTGCCTTTAGGATCAACTGTTATTGTTACCATAACTAGTCCCTCGTCTTGTACATCATAAAGCGGTTTTGGTAAACCATCTCCTACTATTGATCGTCCACCAAGATCAAAAGTTCCATAACCTCCAACATCTTTAATCTTGCCAGCCTCACTGTTACCTTCTACAGAACCTAAAGTTGCTACTTGAGTAATATCTGTATGAGATGACTCTTGAAACGAACTCTCTCCCTGAGAAAAGAGACTTCTCATAAGTTGTTGGGCCTCAATTGCTGCCCGCCTCTCTGTTTCAGCTTTTATCTCAGCCTCAGTTTGTTGAGGAGCTGTTTCTACACTCTCTTTTTGAGCCGTACTCTCCTCTCCGGATTTAATAGCAACACTCTCCTCGTAACTTTGTGTAATAATGGGTGGCGCCTCAATATGACTCTCTACCGGCTCTAACGGCCTTGACGGAGCAGGCATATAGTTAATATCGTTAAACTGATAATCAGAATAGAGATTGCCCATATCCCCAAGCAATACCGGTACTCCACCCTCTTCGCTCTGTGAGGGAGAGCGAATAACTACCAACCACAAAACCAATATTAGCAATAGATGAAACATTATTGCTAAAGCCAGTGAATATAAATCAACATTTTTATTCATTATGTCAATTTCTGTCAGGCCGTCTAGTAGCCAAAACCATCTTAAACTTATTTTCGTTAGCTATATTCAACACTCTCGCTATCTCTCTGTAGGGAACTGATTCATCGGCATACAAAGCAACGTACATATCAGGTTCTTCCAAAGAACGAGTTACAAGGAAAGTGGCCAACTCCTCTACTAAAATAGGCATCTCATCATCAGCCCCAAAAGCGGCATAATAATTAAGATTTTTATCGATAATAATTCTTGTAAGCGGTTTTGCAGATGTTTGTTGGCTTCCCTGTGGAAGTAACACTTTAATGGCATTTGGACTAACCATTGTAGATGTTATCATAAAAAAAATCAACAACAAGAAGATAATGTCGGTCATTGACGACATACTAAAAAAAGGCGATACTCTATTCTTTCTTTTAAGCATATTTTATTTGCTTGCTATTTCAACAAATTCTATAATATCGGCCTCTAAATCATTGGACAATTTATCTATCCTAGAGACAAGATAGTTATATCCAAACATTGCAAGAATGCCTACAATCAGACCTCCCACTGTTGTTATCATCGCTTCGTAAATACCTCCTGACAACAAAGAGACATCTATATTGTTACCAGCATTAGCCATTTCCCAAAAAGCCTTTACCATTCCGGTAACTGTACCAAGAAAACCTAACATCGGAGCACCACTCGCAATGGTTGCAATTCCGGAAAGACCTCTTTCCAATTTTGAAACCTCAATATTTCCGGCATTTTCCATTCCCATCTGTATATCTGAACGTGAACGCCCTATAAGAGCAATGCCTCGCTCCAAAACACGGCCAGACGGAGTATTAACTGCCTGGCAATAGATTATAGCCGATTTTAATTCCCCATTCTTAACATAATCTGAAATACGAGCCATAAAGTGGGAATCTCTGGCGCCGGCTCTCTTAAACACCCTTATTCTTTCAATAAAAATATATACACTTACTATACATAACGCCAGAAGCACCAGCATTATCCATCCTCCTTTTGAAGCCATATCCAAAAGATTCATCTTATCCGTTCCGGACTCGGCCAATTCTGTAATAATTCGGCCTGAAGTGACTGTATCACCTAATGTTTGCGCAATTGTTTGTGCTTGTAAAATCATTTTACTGAATAATGCATTGTTTATACTTATCTATTGTTTTTCTCAATCCTAAATAGAGAGCATCGCAGATGAGCGCGTGACCAATTGACACCTCATCAAGCCAAGGAATCTGCCTACAAAAATATTGCAGGTTAAATAGACTCAAATCATGCCCCGCATTTAGACCTAAACCACATTTTTTAGCAATCTCGCCCGCTTCTACATAATCCTTAACGGCCATTTCAGGGCTCTTAGAATATATTCTAGCATAGGGTTCTGTATAGAGTTCAACCCTGTCAGCACCACAATAATATGCATGTTCCACTATAGTTTTGTCGGGATTTACAAAAATAGATACTCTAATTCCACTACTTCTGAACTCCTTAATAACATCGCTTAGAAAGATCCTGTTTTTTACTGTATCCCAACCATCATTAGATGTTATTTGATCAGGTGAATCAGGTACAAGAGTAACCTGTTCAGGTTTTACATCCAGAACAAGATCCATAAATTGTCTGGTAGGATTACCCTCAATATTCAGTTCCGTCTTAATAGCTTTTTTTAGATCATAAACATCGTCTCTTCTTATGTGTCGCTCGTCAGGTCTTGGATGAACGGTCACTCCATCTGCCCCAAATTTTTCACAATCCAACGCAACTTCTACAACATTGGGGTTATTACCACCCCTAGAATTGCGTAGTGTTGCAACTTTATTTACATTTACACTTAATCTGGTCATAATAATACTCAAGAGTCACAAAATAATGTTATTTTTGTGATATTCAAATAACAAAGATACAAGTATAATCATAAAATTCATCTCTTCTGCAAAAAAAAAGAGTCTTTCATAAATCATTAAATATATATGCGTTTCGCTCTATTCGGTAATACACGTCTTTCAAATAATCACGATAATGAACTAAGCCTCTTTGCTCTGTTTAAGAAGTTTGGCGACGAAGTCTTGATTGAAGAATCTTATCTAAATTTTCTAACCGAAAATTTAGATAAACAATTTTTCTATACGGGAGTGATTACCGATAACAATTTTTCCGCTGATGTGGTAATAAGTATCGGCGGAGACGGCACATTCTTACGAACTGCTGAGAGAGTGGGCTCTAAAGGTATTCCAATGCTGGGAATAAATACCGGAAGATTGGGTTTTCTTGCCGACATTTCGGCCAACGATATGAATCAAGCAGTAATGTTAATTCATAACGGCAACTATAATTTGGAAAAAAGGAGTCTGCTCAAGATAGAAATAAAGAGTCTTCCCAAAGGTTTTTCTCCCTATGCTCTTAATGATATATCTGTTTTAAAACATGATATATCCTCCATGATCAGCATAAAAACAACAGTTGACGGGAAACCTTTAATAACCTATCTTGCCGATGGATTAGTTGTGGCCACCCCCACCGGATCAACAGCTTATTCACTCAGCGTAGGCGGTCCTCTTATAGATCCGGGAACGAACGTTATAGAATTAACGCCCGTTGCCCCTCACAGTTTAACAGTGCGTCCTTTGGTACTTCAGAACAATAAGCGAATAACTCTCAATATAGAGAGTAGAAGTAAAAATTTCCTTGTTTCCATCGATGGTCGCAGTTTTAGTTGTCAAGAAGAAGAGACAATAAATATCTGTCGTGCCCCATTCCAATTAAACTTATTGAGACCCAGCGGGTATGATTTTTTTTCCACACTTAGAGACAAGATGAAATGGGGAGCCGACTGTAGAATCTAATTAGTTTTCTAACACATCTCTAAAACTTTTTATAAACTCTGATGCCTCTTGAAGAGTTAAACAAAGAGGAGGTAACAATCTAATTACATTGGTACCACTCACACCGGTGAAAATATGTTTCTCCATCAATAAGCTGCTCCTTATTGATTTGATAGGCTCAGCTAACTCAACACCTATCATAAGTCCTTTTCCACGAACATCCTTTAACCCCGGTATCTTTCTTAACTCTTCCATCAAATAATTCCCCACAATACCAGCATTCTCAATAAGCCCCTCTTTTTCCATAACATCTAGTACAGCTATTGAGGCAGAGCAAGCCAAATGATTACCGCCAAAAGTTGTTCCAAGTTGACCCTTAACAGGTTTGAATAAGGGACTTATTAACAACCCACCAACGGGAAATCCATTTGCAATACCTTTTGCAACAGTAATTAAATCAGGTTTAATATCATAATATTGATGGGCAAAAAACTTTCCACTACGTCCATAACCACTCTGAATTTCATCAAGAATCAATATTGTACCCGTCTGATTACAATATGTACGCAACTCTTTCATAAACAAAGTTTCAGGAATATTGACACCTCCTATACCCTGTATACCCTCAATAATAACCGCACATACAGACTCAGTTGCCAATTCAGCCTTAATCTTATCTATTTGGTCAAAAGAGAAATAGGTTACATGCCCATTGTTATTAATAGGAGCAATAATAGTAGGATTATCTGTGGCCTCTACCGTTAAAGATGTACGTCCGTGAAACGATCTATTCAAAGCTATAACCCGTTTACGACCGTTATAAAAAGATGCCAATTTTAACGCGTTTTCATTAGCCTCGGCCCCAGAATTCACCATAAAAAACGAATAGTCCGCATAACCTGACAAAGCCCCAAGACGGTCAGCCACTCTCTCTTGAAGAGTGTTTATTACGGAATTTGAATAAAAACCCAGTTTTGCAACCTGTTCACTTATAGCTTTAACATACTCTGGGTGAGAGTGTCCAATACTTATAACCGCATGACCTCCGTAAAGATCAAGATACTCTACGCCTTTGCTATCCCACACCTTACACCCCTTTCCTTTAACAATCTCTATGGGAAATAGAGAATATACATCAAATAAATCCATTTTCTTTTAAAATCCTGAAGATTTAAACATCAATCCCGTTGTCTCTTTCAGATTAAACAACAGGTTCATATTATGCACAGCTGTTCCACTGGCTCCTTTTAGAAGATTATCAATACATGATACTATCAACAACTGATTCTGGTATCTTTCCAAATAGATAAGACACTTGTTAGTATTTATTACCTGTTTCATATCTACCGGTTCTTCCACTACGCTAACGAACGAATCTGCTTGATAGTACTCTCTGTATATTTTGTACAATTCACCTATGGCCAAAGAGTTTTTAATCATTATTGTAACATAAATACCTCGAGCAAAGTTACCTCTATATGGTACAAAAAATATATCCGATTCAAAACTATTTTGAAGATGTTTTAAAGATTGCTCTATTTCCGGAAGGTGTTGATGTTTGAATGGTTTATATACGCTTATATTATCTGTACGCCAGCTAAAATGAGTGGTCGCCGTAGGTTTTACTCCCGCTCCGGTACTCCCTGTAATAGCATTCACATATATATCGTCATTAAGCATAAGATTTTTTGCCAATGGTAATAATCCAAGCTCTATAACTGTTGCAAAACAACCTGGATTTGAAACATATTGACTCTTGCATATACTCCTTCTATTTAGCTCTGGCAAACCATAAATAAATTTATTCTCATCGGACTCAATACGATAATCCATAGATAGATCTATAATTTTTACATTTTCCGGAATAGGTTGTGACTCCATAAATTTTTTGGACTCGCCATGAGGTGTGCAGAAAAAAAGCAAATCTATTGAATCCATCGGTAATTCCTTAGTAAAATAGAGATCCGTTTCGCCAATAATACCACTGTGAACATCAGAGAGTCTGTTTCCCGCATTACTATTACTATTTACAAATACTATTTCTGCATCCGGATGGTTTATAAGAATTCTTATAAGTTCACCTGCAGTATAACCGGCTCCACCAATAATACCTATCTTAATCATAATTCGTTCTTTAAGTTTCTATTCTGATTAGAGTAATATATTTTTAAGGGAGTAGAAAGGATGCTTATAAACCCTTTTACATCATCGGCAGTCCATCCTTTCTGAGTCTCACCATACTCTCCAAGATCAGTTTTTACAAGATCATATGGCGATTCCACCCCTACAAGTTCATAACTGTAGGGTCTAAGCTTAAGAAATACCGTTCCGGTTACATTTCTCTGTGAACTTTCAAGCATAGCCTCAATATCTCTCATTACAGGTTCAAGATATTGGCTCTCGTGTAAAAACATACCATACCATGTGCCAACCTGCTCTTTCCAGTATTGTTGCCATTTGCTTAAAGTATGTTTTTCCAACATTTTATGTGCATTGATTATAATAATCGGTGCCGCAGCCTCAAAACCAACCCGTCCTTTTATCCCAATAATCGTATCTCCCACATGCATATCTCTTCCTATTCCAAATCTGCCTCCAATCTCTTCTACCTTGTTAATAGCAGCTATTTTATCTTCAAAAATCTCTCCATTTATAGCACATATCTCTCCTTTTTCAAATGCGATATTAAGCAACTCCTCACCTTGGGTTGATATCTGATTAAGATAAGCCTCTTCCGGTAAACCCTGCTCACTATGAAGAGTCTCCTTTCCACAAATAGAAGTACCCCACAATCCTTTGTTATAAGAGTATTCCAATTTTTTAAAATCAGCTACATAACCATGTTTCTTAAGATACTCTATTTCGTATTCACGAGTTAATACCATATCACGTGTAGGTGTTATAATCTCTATCCCGGGAGCAAGTACCTGGAAAGCCAAATCAAATCTTATCTGATCATTACCGGCACCAGTACTCCCATGAGCAATAGCATCGGCTCCAATCTTCTTAGCATATTCAGCAATAGCTATAGCTTGAAAAATCCTTTCAGAGCTTACCGATATAGGATAAGTACCATTTCTAAGCACATTACCAAATACCATATATTTAATACTCTTCTCATAGTATTGGCTAGTAACATCAAGAGTAACATGATTTATCGCCCCCAGTTTATAAGCTCTCTCCTCTATAGCCTTTAGCTCCAAGGAACTGAACCCACCGGTATTGGCTATTGCAGTATAGATATCAAAATTTTTATCTTTTGAAAGGTACATGGCACAGAATGATGTATCAAGACCCCCGCTAAATGCTAATACGACTCTCTTTTTTTTCATTATATATTTTAAGAATTATTTTTTTTTTCATTTTTATTATCGCTAATATGTTTTGCCGGATCGTAGAGCATTGCGGTACAAATACAGTAACGCCTGCCGGTTCTTACAAGAACATCATGATTCACACAACCCTCGCATCCTTTCCAAAACGAATCGTCGTCTGTTAGTTCCGAAAAAGGTACAGGTACATAACCCAGTTCTGTATTTATCTTCATAACAGCACCTCCGCTTGTAAGCCCAAATATCTTAGCTTCGGGCCATCGCTGTCGCGACAGATTGAAAGCCAAAGTCTTAATACGTTTTGCCAAACCTTTGTTACGATATTTCTCAACTACAATAAGACCGGAGTTTGCCACATATTTTTTATTTCCCCAACTCTCTATATAACAAAAGCCTGCCAACTCTCCATCAGAAAGAGCTATTATAGCTTTGCCCTCTTTAATTTTTTGAGATAAATATTCGTGAGTGCGTTTTGCAATTCCGGTACCTCTCACTTTGGCCGCCTCTGAAATTGTTTTAAGAATTTCGTCTACATATTTTTCGTGAGAAGCATCTGCAACTACAACATCTATTTCCTTCTCCATCACGTTCTTTATTGTAATGATATTATAATTGGTTCCAATAAATGTTTAATTTCAACTCTGTTTGCACCCTCCGCAAGAATCATAAGTAACGTATCGTCACCCGCAATTGTACCAAGAACATTGGGTAAATTACTGTTATCTATATCGTAAGCCAGGCTACTGGCATAACCCGGCCTTGTTTTAATAACCGCCATATTTCCCGAAAAATTCAATGATACAAAACCGTATCTAGGCTGATCAACCCCCATCTCCTTTTGGTTAGAGATACGCTTAAATAGAGCATGATTGGGCAAAACATAGACATAGTCACCATAAGTATTTGCCACTTTCGAAATTTTCATCTTTTTCAAATCTCTTGACAGAGTAGCCTGAGTTACAGTAAAACCCAATTTATTCAAGCTTTTAAGAAGCTCCTCCTGATTTCTCACATCCGATTCGGATATTATCTGACGAATTGCCTCTAATCGACTATTTTTACTCTTCATAATGCATAATTATTCTAATTCGTAATGCAAAAATAATCATTATTCAAATATCACATTCAATTTGGTAAGAATATTTTTTACACACTACCACTATTATTCTATTTAAAAATCGAGTGAGGCTTTCACTACAGAGTTAATTACCATGCACGGCACACAAAAAAAGGCCGTATCATATCAATAATACGGCCCCAAACAATATAATAGCTTAATCTAATTCTTGATCGGCTTCATATCCGCCCAATTCACGTATCTTGTTTTTTAACATTACAAACTGAACGAATAGATCATGTATAGGAGACTCCTCATCGTAAGTCATAGGTTTCTTGACATAAAAAGAGAGCCATTGCTGTATACCATACATTCCTGCTCGCAGTGATAAATCGGCAAACAACATCAGGTCAAGACAGATTGGAGCTGCAAGTATAGAGTCACGACAAAGAAAATTTATCTTAATCTGCATAGGGTAATTCATCCATCCAAATATATCAATATTGTCCCAACTCTCCTTGTTGTCTTTACGCGGAGGATAGTAGTTTATTTTAACCTTATGATATATGTCACTATATAGTTCCGGATGCTCTTCTCTCTTAAGAATCCACTCCACAGGCGATGATTTACTTATTCTTTTTGTCTCAAAGTTCATCGGGCTGTCGGTAACCTGGCCATCTCTATTTCCCAGAATATTTGTAGAGAACCAACCTTCAACTCCTAAAAGTTTAGTCTTCAATGTCGGCGCAAGAGCACTCTTTATCATTGTTTGTCCGCTTTTAAAATCCTTACCTATAATCGGTACTCTGTTCTTTTTTGATAACTCAAACATAGCTGGAATATCTACGCACAAATTAGGTGCACCCATAATAAATGGGCATCTCTCCTGAAGAGCTGCATAAGCATATATCATACTTGGAGGAAGATTACGCTTATCATCATTTTTCATGGCTCTCTCAAAATCCTCTATAGAGTCATGTACCGAACTATTGCGCTGTATATAGTACTCCGTGCTGGCTATCCAGAAAACAATTACTCTGTCGCACCCTTTTTGCTCTTTAAAATTGCGAATATCTTTACGAATAGCCTCCGCCCAATTCCATCTGGTATCATCCGGTTTTGTCCAAATAGGATCAGGAACCCTTCCGTAAGAGGGGTCTATTAGATTACTCGCAAAAAAAGGATCGTAACAAGCTTTCATGGGAACTATATTCTCAAGCTCTTCTTTTACCGGATCTATATCCTCTTTTTTCAAAACTTCACTATAGATAGCAGCCTCAAAAGCGTTATCGGAGTATATATCCCATGCTCCAAATTCCACATCGTTCAGGTTGGCAATAGGAATAATCTCCTTCACCTCTTTATATTGCTTGTTTTCACCTCTTCCAACCCTCATCTTACCATATTGGGTAAACGCTCCTATAGGATTAGCTAAACCTTTTCTGGCCATTAAGACCCCAACAATGAAAGTAGAGGCAACTCCACCCAAACCAACACAAAGTACTCCTAATTTTCCTGTAGCTGGTTCAATCTGAACATCATTCTTCATAACAATTATATTTTCTGTTTTTGCTCCAAATACATGCAAATGTAAACCAAAATTGTATATATTATACTGAATTATTCAAAAATGGTCCTTTTACATCTATATTAAATAGCCGATATGCTCTCCCTTATCATCTCCGATACAGTAGGATGTGGAAAAACTATTTTCTCTAACATATTGACTGTAATTCCAAACTCAATTGCTGCGCATATTCCGTAAATTAATTCACTACTCGGATTGCCTACCATCTGAGCACCCAATACAGCACCTGAATCGGGCTTGACCAGTAATTTACATAAACCCTGAAAACCCTCATTCTCAGCCACAAATTTGCCTGAATAACTCATTGGCATTTTGACAACCTTATAGGGAATCTCTCTCTTTATAGCCTGTTTCTCTGTCAACCCCGCACTTGCAGATTCCGGGTTTGTAAAAACCACAGAGGGAATAGAATCATAACTCATACACTCATCTTTGCCCGTAATATTATTCACAACCACCTCTCCTTCTCTTATAGCCGTGTGTGCAAACATAGAAAATCCAGTCACATCGCCGGCAGCATATATCCCCTCTACCGATGTCTCCATCCTGTCATTAACAACAACTCTATTTTTATCTACCTCAACTCCAAGATTTTCAAGGCCCAATCCTGTAATGTTAGGCATACGACCAACGCTTACAAGCACCCTATCCGCCTCTATTCGTCTCTCTTTATCTGTTGAATCATAGAATAACACTCCCTGGTCATCTACTTTAAAAACCCTTCCGGATAAGAAAAATTTAACTCCCCTTTTTTCATATAGAGCCCTTAACATAGCACTAACATCAGTATCAGACTCCCCCAAAATTTCCGGAAGAGCCTCTATAACAGTAACCTCGCAGCCAATGCTATTAAAAAAACTAGTAAATTCTATTCCTATAGGTCCTCCTCCAATAACAACAAGCTTTTTCGGAATAGTATCCAAATTCATCACCTCACGATTTGTAACCACCATACTCCCCAAACGCTCAGCAAGGCCTTCAATTTTAGGAATTGTAGGTTTAGAGCCAGTAGATAAAAGAATTTTTTTTGCATAATAAAGCTCATCACCCCCCTTAATAATAAAACCGCTATCATTTTTTTCTTGAATAATAGCTCTATTTTTAATTACCAATACATTGGCAGATTTTAATTTCAAAGAGATTCCACCTCCAAGCTTCTTAATTATTTTATTTTTCCGAGCAATCACTTTTGCAAAATCAAAATGTGCAGAATCCACTGTCAAACCATATTTACCGGCACCAATGGTGTTATCATACATTTTTGCACTATATAACAATGTTTTGGTTGGAATACATCCACTATTCAGGCAAGTACCACCCAAATCGCTTGCCTCAAAAAGCACCACACTAAGGCCTCTTTTCCCCGCTAAAGCAGCTGCAGAATACCCCGCCGGTCCACCACCAATAATAGCTAAATCATACATAACCTTTTTTA
>DASRNO010000035.1:0-4323 GCA_035647375.1 Bacteroidaceae bacterium | reverse complement strand
CTTCTTTAGTTCTAATAATTCTTTTGTATATTTGTGAAAAATCATACGTAAGTGGCTGTTGTAGGTCTATTAAATTAACATAAAAGAACCAATAATATAAAAAATCAACTTTTAATTTAAATTCTCACTTATGAATAAAATTGTATTGTTATTTACAGCCGTTATGTTTATGGCTACTATAAGTGTAGCTCAGAACACG
Source organism: Bacteroidaceae bacterium (assembly GCA_035647375.1). Taxonomy (GTDB): domain Bacteria; phylum Bacteroidota; class Bacteroidia; order Bacteroidales; family Bacteroidaceae; genus Colenecus. The sequence goes on along the minus strand of DASRNO010000035.1, from coordinate 4,124 downwards.
TTAGAAATAAAAGAAGATTTCAAACCTTCTACCTTAAACCAGCCGGGACAGGAGTATCCTATGGTGAATTCTCAGGGGTATGCGCGTTTTCGTATTCAAGCTCCCGAAGCTCAATCTGTAAGAGTTAGCTTGGGTTTAGGCGGCTCCGGAGGAACTATACTGCAAAAAGGAGACGATGGTTTCTGGATAGGCACCACAGCAGGCCCTATGGACGAAGGGTTTCATTACTATCATATAACCATTGATGGTGGTGTTTTTAATGATCCGGGGACATTAAATTTTTACGGTTCTACACGTTGGGAGAGCGGAATAGAGATTCCAGCTAAAGATCAGGATTTCTATGCTTTGAAAAATGTTCCTCACGGATTGGTACAACAGGTTCTATTTTACTCAAAAAGTACAGATACTGTACGGAGAGCATTTGTTTATACTCCACCTGCCTATGGCAAGGATAATACAAGATATCCGGTTCTTTATCTACAACATGGCTGGGGCGAGGACGAAACAGCATGGTCTAATCAGGGACACGCCAACCTTATAATGGATAATCTTATAGCCGAGGGAAAGATCAAACCCTTCATTATAGTTATGACCTATGGTATGACTAATAACGTAAGAATGGGTGGTATGGGAGGTTTTAACTTCAGAGAGTTCGAAACCGTTTTAGTTGATGAACTTATTCCATATATCGATAGTAATTTCAACACATTAGCCAATAAAAACAATCGTGCAATGGCCGGATTGTCAATGGGTGGTATGGAGACTAAAAATATAACCCTATCACGTCCTGAAATATTTGGATATTATGGTTTGATGAGTGGTGGAACATATTCACCGTCCGATATTAAAGAGAAAGATCAGGTAAACTTGATTTTTATGAGTAGCGGAAGCAAAGAGCGTCCAGAGGGCGTTATCAAAGCTGCCGAAGATTTAAAAGCTGCTGGATACAACGCTGTATCTTATGTGTCAGAGGGTACTGCTCATGAATTCCAAACATGGCGTCGCAGTTTGTACCAAATGGCTCCGTTACTTTTTAAATAATTATTATACCGGTAATATTAAACAGAAGATCCACAGTTGCTATTCTTAAATATTGTTATTAATATTAAATCGCAAACTGTTTTGATTTCATCTCTTTTTTATTACCACTTGATATACTGACAAACTATATTATTCAGGTTATTATAAAAAAACCAATAAGGATTTTTTATAATTAACGAATTTTGAGTAAATTGCAAGATCTATTTAAAGCTGTTTTACAAAAGCAGATCGTTTGTAAATATAACAGGTTGAATTCAAAGCTATTGTCTTATTAATATTTTTTACAATCATTCATCTATTTAATTATGAGAAAAATATTTGTCTTCTTGGTTACGTTTGTCGCAACTATTGTTATGGTATCTTGTGGCCAGAGCAAGGATTATGAGTATCCTTTTCAGAACCCCAAGTTGTCTAATGACGACAGAGTAGAAAATCTAATATCTATACTAACTCCAGAGGAGAAGATTGGATTAATAATGAATAAATCAATTTCTGTAGATAGATTAGGTATCCCATCTTATAACTGGTGGAGCGAGGCTTGTCACGGAATACGCCAGAGTGGTTATACTGTATATCCCCAGGCTATTGGAATGGCCGCCACATTTAATCCAGATTTGATTTACAATGTTTTCTCTACTGTTTCTGACGAGGCCCGAGCCAATTGGAACAGATCAGACAGAAATATTTTTAATGTTCCAATGGGTTCTAATTATGTTCCCGGAAATCCAGAGTTGTCTTTTTGGTGTCCTAATATCAATATTTTTCGCGATCCCAGATGGGGGCGCGGTCAGGAGACTAGCGGTGAGGATCCCTATCTATCGGCTGTAATGGGGGTACAGACCGTTAAAGGAATGCAGGGTAATGATAAAAAATATTTTAAAACTCATGCATGTGCAAAACACTATGCTGTTCACAGCGGCCCTGAACCTTTGCGTCACAGATTTGATGTTACCGTTTCAATGAGAGATCTTTGGGAAACATATTTACCGGCTTTTAAGGCTACGGTTATAGAGGGTAATGTACAAGAAATTATGTGTGCATATCAGCGTTATGAGGGTGAACCCTGTTGTAGTAGTACACGTCTTCTTATAGATATTTTACGTAATAAATGGGGGTATAAATCATTGGTGGTTACAGATTGTGATGGAATAAATAACTTCTACAATCGTGGTCAGCACGAAACCCATCCTGATGCAGCTCATGCCTCGGCCGATGCTCTATTATCGGGAACCGATTTAGAGTGTGGTAAAAGTTTTATGTCGCTAATTGGAGGGCTTGAAGATGGATTAATCAAAGAGTCCGATATTGATGTGGCTCTACGTAGAGTATTGAAGTCGCGTTTCGAATTAGGAATGTTTGATCCTGCAGAGAAGTTACCTTGGGCTAATTTTGGCGAAGATGTTATTAGCAGTAAATCGAACGATCAGCTTGCTATTCAGACTGCACGCGAATCTATGGTTTTGCTCAAAAATGACAATAACGTTCTTCCTCTTTCTAAAGATTTAAAAACCATAGCTGTAGTAGGTCCTAATGCTGACGATGCTGAAATGTTAAACGGCAACTATGGTGGTACTCCAATAGAGGAGCATAAACGTACTTTGCTGGAAGGAATTATAAATAGTGTTCCAAACACCAAAATTATTTATGAAAAAGCATGTGAACTTACTAATGAATACTCAACAACATATCACAACCAAAGTTTCAATGATGGAAAGGGACTGTTTGTAGAGTTCTTTAATAACACCTCGTTGAGCGGAAAAGCTGCTGTTGAGGGTTATTATAGCACTATAAATTTCAGTACATTTGGTGCATATGAATTTGCTGAAGGAGTTGATAAAGATGCTTTTTCGGTACGTATAACCGGTAAGTACGTTTCATCTTTTTCCGGTGATATGAGTTATAACATAGCATCTGACAACGGTTATAAACTTACCATAAATGGCAAGGTTGTTGAAGATATTAAAGGAAGTACTCAACAAAGAGGAGGTTTTGGTTTTGGCCGCCGTGGTGGTGGAGTTAACTACAAGACCTTCCCCGTTCAAGAAGGTAAGAGTTACGATGTTAAGATAGAGTATGTTAAAGGCACAAGCTCATTCGCTATGTTGAATACCGAATTCAACGAAATGAAAATTGCCGAATTCAGCGAACTTGCAGAACAGCTTAAAGATGTAGATGCCATAATAGTGATTGGCGGAATATCGGCTAGAATGGAAGGAGAGGGTGGAGACCGCGCTGACATAGAGTTACCTAAGGTTCAGCAGAGACTGGTTAGAGCTATGCGCACAACAGGTAAACCGGTTGTTATGGTAAATTGTTCCGGTTCAGCTATTGGGTTTGAAAGTGTAGAGAGTAGCTACGATGCTCTTATTCAAGCTTGGTATGGTGGACAGGGTGGTTCACAAGCTTTGGCCGACATTATATTCGGCGATTATAACCCCTCCGGTAAACTTCCTGTGACATTCTATTCTTCTACGGCCCAACTGCCCGATTTTGAAGATTATAATATGGAGGGTCGTACTTACAGATATTTTCGCGATACCCCTCTCTATGCTTTTGGTTATGGTCTTAGCTATACCACATTTAATTATGGCGAGGCTAAATTATCTAAATCTAAAATTAAAGCAGGCGATAAGGTGAATATAACAGTTCCTGTTACCAATACCGGAGCAAAAGATGGATGCGAGGTTGTTCAGATTTATGTTAAGAGCTTGGATAATCCCGAAGCTCCTATCAAAGCTCTAAAAGGATTTAAAAAAGTAAAAATTACAGCAGGATCTACGGCTAAAGTTAAAATTACTCTAAAATCAGATGCTTTTGAATATTACGATGCATCTGTAGATGATCTATCCGTTAGATCGGGTAAGTATCAAATCCTTTATGGTTCATCGTCAAAAGAAGAGGATCTTCAAGCTCTCTATTTTGAGGTCATTTGATTTTAAAGTTCTTCTATAAAGTGAACCTTAAAAGTTAGACAGATTAATATTCTGTATTTAGATAGAGAGCCTGGTATTGTACCGGGCTCTCTATTTTTAGTATAAAAAAAGAGTAGACATTTTAAACAGGTCAATAAAATAATCTATATT
>DASRNO010000034.1:0-4688 GCA_035647375.1 Bacteroidaceae bacterium | reverse complement strand
ATGAAAAAGATGTTCGCATTTATCGCAATGATGGGAATCATTACATTTGGATTAAGTCAAACAGTAACTGCTCAGATAGCTGCTGACGAGGAGGTATTCGATACAATAGCTCAGGGGGATTCAGTATCTGTTGATTCCATTGCCGAGGCAGAAGGGATGATAACAGAGGATGTTCCTATTGAGGAGGAGCATGTTAGCTTTCATAAAAGTCTCAAGATAAAGTTTATTGAAGGTAGCGCTGGCTTTATGGCGACGATTTCTGTTGCCATGATTCTTGGTCTTGCTTTCTGCATTGAGCGTATAGTCTATTTGAGCTTATCCGAGGTTAACAGTAAAAAACTGCTTGAAGATATTCAGGCTGCTCTTGACAGAGGCGATGTAGAGGAAGCCAAGAGTATTTGTCGTAATACAAGAGGCCCGGTGGCTTCTATCTGTTATCAGGGTTTGATGAGAATTGACGAGGGGCTTGATGTGGTTGAGCGTTCAGTGGTTTCTTACGGAACAGTTCAGGCCAGCAATCTGGAGAAAAATTGCTCGTGGATTACTCTATTTATTGCCATGTCACCCTCTCTTGGATTCCTTGGTACCGTTGTTGGTATGGTTATGGCTTTTGATAATATTCAGAGACAAGGTGATATATCTCCGGCAATTGTTGCCGGTGGTATGAAAGTAGCTTTGATTACAACTATTTTTGGTATTATTGTGGCTCTAATACTACAGGTATTTTACAATTATATTTTGAGTAAGATTGAGGCTTTAAATATTGATATGGAGGATTCTTCGGTAAGCCTGCTGGATATTATTCTAAAATATAACCTTAAGTATAAAAAATAATTAAGCTGTAGAAAATGGGAAAAAAATATAACATATCATTAATCGTATTATGGTTATTGATTGCAGTTTCCGTAGTTGTACTTGTGATGTTCTTAGGGTTCGGTTACGGTACTCAAGAAACTATTAACAACAATGTTTACACAGCTCCTAGATATACCGGATTATTACTTATTTGGCTTTATGCTCTTGTAGCTATCTGTTCAGGAGTGGCTGTATTGTTTGCAGTCATTAACGGAATAGCAATGTTGCAATCTAGAGCTAAAGGACATAAGAGTAGTGGTTGGACTTTTACAGTGCTGTTTTTTACAGCATTGGTTATCATCGTCACCTATTTTTTTGCTAGTGATGTACCGGTTAGAATAGGAGATGCATCTCTATTCGAGAATGTGATGCTTTTGAAGTTGACAGATATCTGTTTGTTAACAATTTATATGATGTCTGCGGCTACAATATTATGTACGCTTTTCTCTATGATTGGAATCTTTAAATTTAAAAGAAAACGGATTAAAAAAAATAATTGAATATGGCAAAAAAATCCAATAGAAAAGTTCCGGAATTAAACTCTACGTCTACTGCGGATATTTCTTTTATATTGCTGATATTCTTTCTTGTTACCACTTCTATGGATACGGATATGGGGCTGTCGCGCCGTTTACCGGAGTGGGATCCAAATGCGTTCGAAGAGGAGATTAAGATTAGAGAAAGAAATATCTTGATAGTCAGGGTGAATAGCATGAATGAGATAATATGTCGGGGAAATGAGATTGATGTTTTTGAACTTAAAGACATAGCTAAGGAGTTTATTAAGAATCCTGATGATAAGATGGATCTTCCGGCAAAAGAGGAGTATGATATAAAGGGTTTCGGAACTGTTGTGACTACTGTAAAGCACGTTATTTCGTTACAAACGGATGGAGATACGAGCTATGACATCTATTTCAAAGTACAGAATGAATTGGGCAAGGCGTATAATGAATTAAGAGAAGAGTGGTGTCTTCAAGTTTTTGGACGTAAATGGAATGATTGTAATGACGATCAGAAAAGTTATGCCAAAGGAATGTATCCTTTGAAGATATCAGAGGCTGAACCCAGAAGATAAATATGGAGTAAAAAATTATGAGTAAATTTAGAGAAGGGGGTTCACGAGAGATTCCAGAGTTGAATACATCATCGTTACCCGATTTGATTTTTACGGTACTGTTTTTTTTCATGATAGTGACCTCTATGCGCGAGGTGGAGTTGAAGGTTCAGTTCATCACACCGTCTGGTACCGAGATAGAGAAACTGGAGAAGAAATCTTTGGTGTCGCATATTTACATAGGACAACCTACTGAAAAACTGCGTCCTCTGTTTGGACCGGGTACTCGTATTCAGTTAAATGACAAATATGCTGATGTTCACGCTATTCATGATTATGTAGCCCAAGAGCGTAAAAGTTTACCGGAGAGAGATAAACCTTTTATGAAAATCTCTTTAAAGGCGGATACTAAGACTCACATGGGTATAATGACCGACGTTAAACAGGCATTACGAAAAGCTAATGCTTTGTGGATAATATATTCGGCATCTTACGATAGACCTGATATGTAACGTTGTTTACAGTATATAAAAAGGCGGCATAGTTCCGCCTTTTTTACTCTTTAACTTAATAAATTAAGAGCATTATGGCACAAAAATATCATCTTGACGAGTTAGATAGAGAGATTCTGAAAATAATTTCTGTTAATGCTCGTGTGCCTTTTCTTGAGGTAGCCAGAGAGTGCAACGTATCTGGAGCTGCTATTCATCAGAGGGTTCAAAAACTGCATAATTTAGGAATCTTAAAAGGTTCAGCGTTTATTATAGATCCGGAATTGATAGGATATGAGACGTGTGCATATGTGGGTCTTTTTTTGAAGTGTCCTGAACAGTTTGATGAAGTACTGAAAGCTTTAAAGAGAATTACCGAGGTGGTGGAGTGTCACTTTACTACAGGTCAGTATGATATGTTTTTAAAGATTTACGCAAGGAACAATCATCATCTGCTAACAATTATTCATGATAAACTTCAACCTTTGGGATTGGCGCGTACAGAGACTATTATTTTATTCAAAGAGGCTTTCAGTCGTCAGATTCCAATAATTAACCCGGAAAAGGATTGATTATCTACTTCTTTTTGTAGGTAATAAATGTGTATGCGAACGGGTGTTTGCTATCTGCTTTAAAATGTTCTTTTTTTACTACCTTCCAATTGTCATAGTTTATATTAGGAAAGAATGTGTCAGCCTCCGGAGGAGTGTCGTGTACAAGAGTTATTTGAAGGGAATCTGCTATAGGTAATGTTTTACGATATATTTCGGCTCCACCAATAATAAAAATCTCTTCTTCCGGAGAACAGCTATCTAAAGCTTCATTCAGAGATTTGAATACATCTACGCCCTCTATTGGTTTACCGCATCTTGATAGTACAATATTTCTTCGATTTTTTAGAGGGCCGGTAGGTAGTGATAGAAAGGTTTTTCTACCCATCAGGACTGTGTGCCCAGTTGTTATCTGTTTAAAGTGTTGCATATCATTAGGAAGAGTGTAGAGCAGCCTGTTATTTAAGCCGATAGCGTTATTTTCTGCGATAGCCACTATTATAGTGATCATAATGATACTCTTTAGACAGATTAGACAGAGACCTTTGCCTCTATATGAGGATAAGGATTGTAATTAGTTAATTCAAAATCATCGAATCGGAAATCAAATATATTTTTGACATCGGGATTGATAATCATATTGGGAAGTGGACGAGGATCTCTTGTAAGTTGTAACCGTGCCTGCTCTATGTGGTTTTGATACAGATGAGTATCGCCGGTTGTATGAACAAAATCGCCTGTTTTCAACCCAGTTACCTGAGCCATCATCATTAACAATAGTGCGTAAGAGGCTATGTTAAAAGGGACTCCAAGAAAAGTGTCAGCACTTCGCTGATAGAGTTGCAGACTAAGTCTGCCCTCAGCCACATAAAACTGAAAAAAAGCGTGACAGGGGGGAAGATTCATGTTTTTGAGATCGGCAACATTCCATGCACTAACAATAATCCTACGTGAATCGGGATTCTCTTTTATGGCTTTAACAGCATCGCTTATCTGATCAATAAATCCTCCCTCATAATCGGGCCAAGAGCGCCATTGATAACCATAAATATGCCCTAGATTACCATCAGGATCGGCCCATTCATTCCATATTCTTACACCGTTCTTTTGAAGGTTTTTGGCGTTAGTATCTCCTGCGAGAAACCATAAAAGCTCGTAAATAATAGATTTTGTATGAAGCTTCTTAGTTGTCAGACAGGGAAATCCATTTTGTAGATTGAATCGCATTTGATGCCCGAACAGGCTTAGAGTGCCAGTGCCGGTTCTATCCTCTTTTTTTACGCCTTCTGACAGTATCTTATTTAGCAGATCTAGATATTGTTTCATTATTTTTTTATGCCTGCGAATTTAATCATAAAATAGATTACATGCAATTCTAAAAAGCCATATATAAAAAGAGGATTTAAGCGCTATCTATTTATGTCTGTTTTTGGAACTTAAGTAATGTCCAAGACCTACAAAAAACAGAATGACTCCCACTATAATTCCTGCATAGCCTACTACTATTCCAAGTAGTATAGTAATCCCCAAAGCTATACACATTGTAGTTATACCTCTCTTTTTGCGAAATTTGTCAATTTCGGAATAGTATACGGATTCTCTCTCTTCTGTTTGGTAACTCTCTTTCTTTTGTCTTTTACCTATTTTTCCTTTTTGAGAAAGAGTTCTCTCTTTAGCTTTTTTACCTAGATAGATAGAAAAAATAATAATAAAAATTAGAGTAAAAGGTATTAC
>DASRNO010000033.1:0-4279 GCA_035647375.1 Bacteroidaceae bacterium | reverse complement strand
GAAAGAGCAGGAAGATATTGCGGATGAAAAGGTTTGGGATATCGATCGCGAAAAAGCATTGGCTTCGCCGGAGAGAATCAGTAATATTGTCCGTTATATTCGCGAACATTTTGATCAAAAGACAAAGCGTAACAGTTATTATAAACTGAAAGATCGTCGATTGGCTGGTTTTAACTCCATATTTGCCGTCGCTTCGATTGATGTAGCAAAAAAATATTATGATGAATTTCAAAAACAGTTAAACGGCTTGCCAAGCGACAAACAGCTGAAAGTCGCCACGATTTATAGTTTTGGCGTAAATGAAGCGTATGACGATGCGAATGGCATTATTGAAGATGAAAATATAGAAGATACCGGTCGTTTGGATCAAAGTTCAAGGGATTTTCTTGAATCTGCCATACAGGACTACAATAAAATTTTCAAGACCAATTTCGATACTTCAAGCGATAAGTTTCAGAACTATTACAAGGATGTATCACAACGGGTAAAAAATCGTGAAGTAGATTTGCTTATTGTAGTTAATATGTTTCTTACAGGCTTCGATGCCACCACCTTAAACACGCTTTGGGTAGATAAGAATTTACGTTTGCATGGATTGCTACAAGCCTATTCCCGTACAAACCGTATCCTTAATTCAGTAAAAGCTTTTGGTAATATTGTCTGTTTCCGAAATTTAGAAAAGGCGACAAACGACAGTATCGCCTTATTTGGCGATAAAGAAGCAGGAGGCGTTGTGTTGCTAAAGACATACGATGAATACTACAACGGCTATAAAAATGGAGAAAAAGATATTCGAGGTTATGCCGATCTGGTGGACGAGTTGCAGTCCAATTATCCGATTGGCGAACCTATTATTGGCGAACAACTTCAAAAAGATTTTATCAAACTGTATAGTGCGATACTAAAAGTAAAGAATATACTCTCCACTTTTGATGAATTTGACGGAAACGATATTCTATCGGAAAGAGATGTACAAGACTATCACAGTATGTATATCAATCTTTACAATGAATTTAGAGGGAAAAACAGAGGCGATAGCGAAAACGTAAACGATGACATCATCTTTGAAATGGAGTTGATAAAACAGATCGAGATAGATATCGACTATATTCTATCATTGATTAAAAAGTATCACGAAGGGCGTTTACAAGACAAAGAGATTGTAATAAGCATTAACAAGGCGATTGATTCAAGCGTTGAACTTCGTGGTAAGAAGGAGTTGATTGAACGGTTTATTGACTCATTGACACCCTCCTCAAATGTGGATGACGATTGGCATTCGTTTGTAGATGTAAAAAAAATAGAGGAATTGAATCGTATTATCGACGAAGAAAATCTTGATAAAGCGGAAGCTTATAAGTTTGTGAACAATGCTTTTCGCGATGGCTACGTCTCTATAACAGGCACTGCATTTGCAAAAGTTTTGCCTCCTGTTTCGAGATTTTCTCCATCGGGTGAGAGAACAAAAAAAAGAGACGTTGTTATTGAAAAACTTAAAGTTTTTTTCAATAAGTTTTGGGATATTACAGGTGGGAAATCCTTTTTGTATTAGTTGTAGAATATCTATGAATTGCTCAAAGAAAAGAGTATGCTTCACAATCTAAAATCTATTTCTATTCAGTGAAGTGGGTAAGAAAAAACGACCTATTATTTAGCCTTTATTTATAATGTTGATAATGAAATATAGTTTTTAATAAAGAGTGGTTTTTAAAATTTCACAGCCCTAATCTCTTAGGGCTGTGAAACTATAAAATAAAGGATTAAGTAATTATTTCAGAACCTTACGGCCATCAATAATGTACATTCCTTTTGGAAGAGACTCCTCATTGAGATAGTCTGGCATTAAAGTGCCGTTTATGTTATATATACGGGAACTACCGTAGTTTTTACTGTCGGATTTTATATCCTCAACCGAAGAGAGTACACCGCCCAGTCCCCTTACAATTCCAGCATAGGCATGCTTGCGATAATAGTCTATGGTCCAGATACCCACCGGAGTATCTGCTCGCCAGCCACTGCCTGATGGAGAATCTGTAGGACACCAAAAACAGATACCAGCCTGTTGGCTTGGAGGAATGATAGTAAGATACTGCTTTATTATCCACTCATACAGATCAGCCATTCTTTGGTGCATATCTTCTGTCATATTATTGGTGGAGACATTATTGCCATTTTCATCCACCATACCCATGTCAAATTCACTAATTCTTACCAATTTGCCCGAGGCCGCCATCAGCTTGAAGCTATTGGTTATGGCAGCTTTCTTACTATCCTGAGTAGTTTTGTTCATATAGCATGAAATATGCATTTGACTACCTATACCATCTATTTTAGTAACACCATCTGCCTCCCATTTTTTTATCCAGTTTATTAGAGATTTGACTTTCTTATTATTATCCCAGTCACTCTCCAGATTGTAGTCATTTACATAGAGTTTTATGTCTGACGGACCATACTGGCGTGCATAACGGACTGCCGAGCGCACATATTCTAAATCGCCCATATAATCCTGCCAGAAGAAATTGCCGGAGCCATCATCATGTTGAAGAAGGTAATTGCCTTCCCCGTCGTTTCCACCACCTGATATAGCTTCGTTTACAACATCCCAAGCTTTAACCTTGCCATTACATGCATGCATCATACCCTTTATCCATTTTTCCATAGCCCATTTCAGGGTATCACGGACCACTTCAGCAGGAAGAGGAATGGAGCTGGGTAGGTAAACGTACGATATACTATCTTCTATAGTTGCTTTTACAATACTCTGATTGTTTATCTTTACTCTAAAAGAGTTTGTCAGATCTTCTTTCAAATTACCATTAAAGAGACACTCTCGTTTATTGATTTTCAGACTCAAATTCTCAAAATAGTAATTGTTAGCATCAGCATATTCATTAAGATTAAAGGCAATAGATTTACCGCCATTGCTCATACTGCCACTTATTTTAATACTTTTCCAATCTGTAGTAAAATTGATTCTTCCAAACGCATCAGAACTGACATACGAACCCGGAGTATCATGAATTTGTGTTGAGGCATAGGCTGCCTTATCAGCTCTAATAGTGGCTGTAAATTCATATGTGTCACCTTTATTAAAATCAATGTTACTTACTAGCCAAAACTGGTTGTCCCACACTTGCGATTCCTTAGCTGTAGCATTCACAACAAGGCAACGACGCTCTTCTGTTTTGTTAATAGCCATTTTTTTCTCTTCAAACACTATACGGCGAATATGAATATCGCCTACAAAGTCACCGCACTGAAGCAGTAGGAAATCACCCCCTACTGCTTTGTACTCAATTACCACATCCTTCCATTGAGTAGTAAATGGTATTTCAGCATGGGCACCAACACTCCAATCACCTAGTTTACTATGGAGATTACCTGCCGAGCTCCCTTTTACCGTCATGGTCATTCTGTAACTCTTTCCGGGCTCTATCATAATGTTACCTACTGCGATAAACTGTACCTCCCATGATCCTTGTAATTTGGTAGTATGAATTTTCAGACCATCTGTATTGGTATAAGTCAAAGAGTATCCGTAGGTCGTTTTGTCAGAACTCCATCCCACACTTTGATTAGTACGGAAATCTTTCTCTGAAACTAAGGTATAGAATGGAATATCGGCTCCCTCTATTTCTGGAGCAGGAAGGTCTTTTATTAGGCTGTGCAACCATGTACCGGGTTGTTGAGAGTGCCATGCCAGTGTATGTCCATATATCTTCAAGCCTGCATTTGTAGCAGCATTTACATAGTTGGTCACCTTGCTGAAGTTCATTTCTCCCTTACTGTTAACACAACTTGACATCTTCATGGCATTACCGGCTACGGTTTCTGTAAAGTTGTTGTTTGTCATTCCTTTGACAACATTATTTGATAAATAGTTGTCAACAGTAGTGCCTATTCCCAATTGAAAATTAGGATATTTATCAGTGTCAATATACTCTTTTAACGGATGGAAATCATTCAAATATCCATAATTTACAGGATCATTAGGTTTTCCCATCTCATATTTTTCTTTAGCACTGATTGCTACAGTTATAAGTGTGAAACATACAACTGTTATAATTTTTTTAAGTACAGTCATAATAAGATTTTCTATTTATTTAGTTAAATATTACTCAACAAAGGTATAGTTTAATCCCACTTACATACCTAAAATTATGTTAAAAATTTACCTTGAATAAAAATAGGGGTTAAATAATAATTTAACACTAGTGTCCACTAAAGATTAAAAATAGCTCTTTGAAATCATTGATTATCTATATCTTACAGGTCA
>DASRNO010000032.1:0-13419 GCA_035647375.1 Bacteroidaceae bacterium | reverse complement strand
CTGACTCTATAACACGTACTATCAGCAACACATCGCAAACAAAAAAAGGTCGCTTTCAACGTTGGAAAAATAGTGAGGGTATTTTCCAAATTAATTCTACTTCACAATTAAAAGGCAAACATATCTTGATTGTTGACGATGTTATCACAACCGGAGCCACAATAACATCGCTAGTAGAGACCATCACAGAGTCTGTACAGGTACAAATTAGCATATTTACCCTGGCACTTTCAGAATAATTATGGAATAAGGAGAGAACTGTCTCCGTAACTTAAAAAACGAAATTTACGGGATATAGCGAAATGATAAATTTTTCTCCAATCACCCTTAACAAAAGCCGAAACAAGTAACAATAGTGTGCTTCGAGGCTGATGAAAATTTGTCACCATCATTTTAACAATCTGGAATTTATATCCGGGGACAATAATTATCTGTGTAGTTGCATGAAGAGCGTCCAATCTATTTTTTTCAAGATATCTGGTTATCTGTTTTAACGCATCAACAGCCGTAAGCTGCTTGTGGTTAGTATAAGGTATCCACTGCTCCACAACAATACTATCTTGTGATACATCAAAATTTTCACTTAAAAAAAGACCTATATAGTAGAGACTCTCTAAAGTCCTAACCGTTGTAGTTCCAACAGCAACCGCTTTTCCTCCATGCTCTATAAGTTTCTCAACAATCTCTTTTTTCACCTCTATATATTCAGCATGCATAGCATGCCCGGAGACTTCGCCACTCTTAACTGGTTTGAATGTACCTGCACCCACATGCAGTGTGATTTCCTCTCTCTCCACACCCTTATGATCAAGGCTGGCAAGAACATTTTCAGTAAAATGCAATCCCGCAGTAGGAGCAGCCACAGAACCGTTAATCCTAGAATAGATGGTCTGATATGAATTTTTATCGCTCTCTGTTGACTCTCTATTCAAATATGGAGGAATTGGAATCTCTCCCACAACCTCAATAATCTCTGAGAAAGTGACCTTTTCATTATTCCATTCAAACTCCACTTTTTGTCTCTCTCCCGGCATCTGTAGACAATGGGCCGTAAGTACCACTCTCTCATTATTCACTTCAAAAACCCCTCTTAATGGTTCGCCTTTCCAACGTTTCTGATTACCTATCAGACAAAACCATGAACAACGTCCGGTCTGTTGGAATATCAAAGCATAATCGTTCGGGCTAGCCGGCTCAAGTAAGAAAATCTCTATCAAAGCTCCCTGAATTTTTTTCCCCATTGTTGGCTCTTTCCTAAAACGCATTCTAGCCTGGATAACCCTGGTATTATTGAAAATCATCAAAGAGCCTTTAGGTATATAATCCGATAACGATTTAAAAAGATCTTCACTTACCTCTCCACAATTGTAAATCAGCAATTTGGAGTTGTCACGTTGAGACAATGGAAATTTTGCAATCCTTTCGTCCGACAATTCATAATCGTAACCATCTATATCTATCAAGGGCAATCTATCATTCATTACACTCTCTACTTTATTATGCTGTAAAATTAATTAATACTTAAGTCTCTCCACACATTTTTCCATTTTTTGACTTGAAGTTATATTTTGTTGTAACTTTGAATTTGATAATAGACAAAATATGTGGAAATATACTGTTCATTTTGCACCATTACAAGGTTACACAGATGCTCCTTACCGTAACGCTCACCATAATCTCTTTGGTGGTATAGAGGCCTATTACACCCCTTTTATCCGTTTAGAAAGTGGCAAAGTTAGGCGTAAAGATATTAGAGATATTACACCTGAATTCAACAGATGCGGATTGTTAATTCCTCAGGTTATAGCAGGTACACAAAACGAACTAAACACTATTCTTACCGATATTTCCAAATTCTCGTACAAAGAGATTTGTCTTAATATGGGCTGCCCTTTTATTATGTTTACCAAACGTCATAAAGGTTCCGGTATATTACCATATCCTGATAAGGTAAACGATTTGCTCGATGTTTTAATCGATTATCCGGAAATTGATTTTTCTATAAAGATGCGTATCGGACATAATACCCCTGAAGAGTACATTGCACTGCTTCCAATACTTAACAAAGCCCCTCTTTGCAGAATAATAGTTCACCCAAGGATTGGTATGCAACAGTACAAAGGCGATGTAAACCTTGATGCTTTCAAAAACTTTTATAACGAATGCAATCATCCGCTTATTTACAACGGAGATATTACAACTGCTGAATACGCACACTCCATTACAGAAAAATTTCCCAAAATTCAGGGAGTTATGATTGGTCGCGGTCTATTATCACGCCCATCGCTGGCCCACGAACTGACAAACGGGCTTAACTGGACAGAATGTGAGCTTAAAGACAAAATAGGCCAAATGCATTCCGAACTCTTTGCTCATTATCAATCTGTTCTTCAAGGCGACATACAAATACTGTTCAAAATGCGGTCGTTCTGGGAATATCTACAACCTATTATGGATAGAAAAATGTTTAAAGGCATAAAAAAAAGTCGTAATATTGATAAATACAAAAATATTGTCAGCCTATTCTGATTAAACTTTTTCCCGCCTCTTTTGCCATCTTGACCAGCTCTTTCACAATACTCCCCGTCGAAATAACAAATTATATACAGGCTAGATAGAACAATAATATGATATAAAACAATATTGTCTTGGATTTTTATTTAGAAAATCCAAGACAATATTATTTATTTTAAGGCTCTCTTTAATAATAAGAGAGACTACTCTCTTATTACATCATTCCGTCCATGCCGCCCATACCACCCATGCCGCCAGTCGGCATTGATGGCTTTTCCTCTTTTTTATCTACAACAACACACTCTGTTGTAAGGAACATGCCGGCAATAGATGCAGCGTTCTCAAGAGCCACACGAGCAACCTTGGCAGGATCAACAACACCTGCTTTTTTCAGATCTTCGTATTTGTCAATTCTAACATTATAACCATAATCGCCCTTGCCCTCGGATACTTTCTGAACTATAACAGCACCCTCTTTCCCGGCGTTATAAACTATCTGACGAAGCGGTTCCTCAATAGCGCGTCTAATTATCTCTATTCCAGTTTGCTCATCATCGTTATCGCCTTTCAATACGTCAAGAGTGGGAATAGCCCTAATGTAACTAACACCACCTCCTGCAACAATACCCTCTTCGATAGCGGCACGTGTAGCACATAAAGCATCATCAACGCGATCTTTCTTCTCTTTCATCTCTATCTCCGAAGGAGCACCTACATGTATAACAGCTACACCTCCTGATAATTTAGCAAGACGCTCCTGTAGTTTTTCCTTATCGTAATCAGAAGTAGTTGTCTTAATCTGATTTTTTATCTGGGTTACGCGGTCAACAATCTTCTCTTTTTCTCCTTTACCGTTAACAATGGTTGTATTATCTTTTGTGATTGTCACTTTTTCGGCACTGCCAAGCATCTCTAATGTAGTCTGCTCAAGCTTTACACCACGCTCTTCACTAACAACAAATCCACCTGTCAATATGGCGATATCCTCAAGCATCTCCTTGCGTCTGTCACCAAAACCGGGAGCTTTTACCGCACATATTTTAAGTCCTGAACGTAAACGGTTTACAACTAAAGTTGTCAAAGCCTCGCTATCAACATCCTCGGCAATAATCAATAACGGACGGCCTGTCTGTACCGCAGGCTCAAGAATGGGTAGCATATCCTTCAAGTTGGAGATCTTCTTATCGTGTATAAGAACCATGGGGTTCTCCATAACACAATTCATTTTTTCGGTATCTGTAACAAAATATGAGGACAAATAACCACGATCAAACTGCATGCCCTCTACAACATCAATATATGTATCGCGACCTTTAGCCTCCTCTATAGTTATAACACCATCTTTTGAGACCTTACGCATAGCTTCGGCTATGTGTTTACCAATCTCAGGGTCGTTGTTAGCAGAGATAGCTGCAACCTGCTCAATCATATTAAAATCGTCACCCACCTTTTGCGATTGCTCTTTGATACTTTCAACCACTTTAGATACAGCTTTGTCTATTCCACGCTTCAAATCCATAGGATTTGCACCAGACGTAACGTTCTTTAAACCCACGTTAACAATACTCTGAGCAAGAACAGTAGCTGTAGTAGTACCATCGCCGGCATCATCACCAGTCTTTGAGGCTACAGACTTAACAAGCTGAGCTCCAGTATTCTTGAATGAATCAGCCAACTCTATCTCTTTAGCCACAGTAACACCATCTTTTGTAATCTGTGGAGAACCAAATTTTTTCTCTAGAATAACATTTCTGCCCTTTGGTCCCAAAGTAACTTTAACGGCGTCTGCCAACTCATCTACTCCTTGTTTCAGCAATTCACGAGCCTCTACATTAAAAATAATATCTTTTGCCATAATAAAATCTGTTTATTTAATAAAATGTTCAACCTAAAATAGCTAACACATCGCTCTGACGCATAATCAGATAGGTCTTCCCCTCTATCTCAAGCTCTGTGCCGGAATATTTACCGTATAGTACTTGTTCTCCTTTTTTTAATATCATCTCTTCATCTTTTGTACCCTGTCCTACGGCCACCACTTCTCCTTTCAAAGGTTTCTCCTTTGCGGTATCTGGAATAATTATACCGCCTACTGTTTTCTCCTCGGCAGGTGCCGGGATTATTAGAACTCGATCAGCTAATGGTTTAATCTTCATAATTTAATTGATTTAAAAAATATTGTTATTTATAATACTGTAAATTTAATACACACACACTATTCCAACCAAAACCGTGCCAAAGAGAATAATTCCAACAAAATTCACTTAATGACAAGTAAAAACAGACACAATTTGTCAGTTTGCCATTTTAGGCAGTGACATATAACTGACAAATTGACACGTAGCTAAAATATTAAGCATATGTTATCAAAAACTGCTCAAGAGCATTATGTGTAAGGTTGATGTGATAATTGCCTTTGTTAAAAACTGATATCTGCCCGGTCTCTTCCGATACAACGATAACTACCGCCTCGGTTTTTTGTGTTAATCCCAATGCTGCTCTATGCCGCAGACCAAAATTTTTTGGCACATTTATAGACTCTGAGATGGGTAAAATAGAGGCAGCAGCCTTAATGCAATTATCGCTTATCACCATAGCTCCGTCATGCAGAGGACTGTTTTTAAAAAAAATGCTTTCTATTAGTAATTGATTGATATCTGAGTTAATTATCTCTCCTATTTTAATTATTTCTTTCAGTTCTTCATCTTTTTTTTCTATCACAATCAAAGCTCCCTCCTTACGTTTACTTATGTTCGCACAAGCCTTTACCACCGGAATCCACCTTGAGCTATGATATTCTACATCTTTCCTTCTTGTAAGCCATTTAAAAATTCGTCTAGTACGTGTTTGGGTACCCAAATATCTGAAAAAATGTCTTATTTCGTCAGCAAAAAGCACAATAAGAGCCAATACACTAACATCTACCAGCTTATTGAAAAGTGCGCCCAACATTTTCATTTTTAAAACCTGAGCCACAATCATCCAGACAAAAATAAAAGTCAAGATGCCAATAAACATATTTAGCGAACCGGATTTTTTCATTAATTTGTAAAAATAAAATAGGAGAAAAGCCACGCTAAACACGTCGAAAAAATCCATGATGCCGAAAGTTGCGAAATATTCCATATTCCTGTAATGCTGATTATTGTTATTACTGATTGTTCATAAATGACACTATACGCAAAACCTCAAATGCTTCTCTAACATCGTGAACTCTTAGCCAATTCACATTACTAATTGCAGCAATAGTATTCAGAACGGTAGTTCCATTAAGAGCCTGTTCCGGCGAACCACCAACAAGTTTATAAATCATCGATTTTCTTGATACACCCACCATTATTGGCAATCCAAAAATTCGCAATTTATCAATATTTTTCATTATCAGATAATTATCTTGTATTGTTTTGGAGAAACCGAAACCAGGATCCAAAATTATCTTTTTCGCCCCAAATCCTGCCAAGATATCAAGACGTTCTGTGAAAAAAAACAACATATCGTTCAATATCTCCTTATCACATCTCCTATTATAAGTTAGAACATAAGTTATATCAGAGGCTCCAACCAATCTGTACATCTTTTCATTACCTCCCGAAATATCATTTATAATTGATACTCCATAATCAAAAATAGATACTTCAGCCACTTCTGGTCTGAAAGTATCTACCGATACCGGAACATTAGCCGCTGTTTCTCTTATTATTGGCAAAGCCATACGTAATCGTTCCGTTTCTTCACTTAATGTAGCCGGTTGCGAGTCAGGACGGGTAGAACAGGCTCCAATGTCTATTACTGCACCGCCATATTTTACTATCTCTTTAACGCGTTTAACAATATCAGTACCGGCCATCTTACGAGAGCTGTTAAAAAAAGAGTCCGGGGTTACATTTAGAATGCCTATTATACGGGTCTCTATATCCATTTGTTTATACTGATTGGACACAAAGATAACACATTGCACACCCTCAAGCAAAAACTGTTAATAAAAAATAGACCTGTAATAATTCTGGCTATCAATATTAGTATTTTCTCATTAGGTTTGTATCTTTGTTGAACTCTCAAATAGTTAATCTGTTAAAATTTGGCTCCTTACCTTTCATAGAAATGGACATCAAAGAGTTGTATAGTTTATTTCAAAAAAGCGCAGGTGTAACAACCGATAGCCGCCAATGCAAACCAAATATGATATTTTTCGCCCTAAGAGGTGAAAATTTCAATGGTAACGAGTTTGCAGGCAAGGCTATAGAGAGGGGTTGTTTGGCCGCCATTATTGATGATTGTACATATTTTAATCCCGTAAACTCCAAGCTTATTTTAGTTGATAATGTTTTGAAGTGTTTACAAGCATTAGCAAAAAAACACAGACAGATTATCGGCCTCCCTATTATAGGCATAACTGGTACAAATGGAAAAACCACTACTAAGGAGCTGATTGCTGGAGTTTTAGGCAAATTTTTTAATATAATAGCTACCGAAGGAAATCTTAACAACTCTATCGGTGTACCTCTATCCCTTTTAAAAATAGAACCTAAACATGAATATGCCATAGTCGAAATGGGCGCAAGCCATCGTGGCGATATAGAGGAGTTGGTAAATATCACAGAGCCTAACTACGGAATTATTACTAACGTTGGGAAAGCACATTTACAAGGTTTCGGTTCTTTACAGAATATAATTGCAACCAAAAGTGAGCTTTTTAACTATCTAAGAGATAGAGAAAAATCCATTGTGTTTATTAACGGTGATGACACAGAGCTTATCCGTATGGCTTCCGGACTGAACCTGTTTAAATATGGAGCATGTAAAGAGATAAACAACTATCATGTAAACGGATGTGTAACTGCTAACAATCCCTTTATGCAATTTATATGGAGGGTAAAAGAGGGACCTAAACATCTTGTTAACACTAAATTGGTGGGATCATACAATATTACAAATGTTTTGGCTGCTGTAGCTGTTGGTCTCTACATGAATGTACCCGAAGAGCTTATAAATTTGGCTCTGAGTCAATATGAACCAAAAAATAATCGCTCACAACTGATTATCACAAAAAAAAATAGACTAATTGTTGATTCTTACAATGCAAACCCCTCAAGTATGGAAGCAGCTATTGAAAATTTTTATAACTCCAATCTGGAAAATAAAATGATAATACTAGGCGATATGAGAGAATTAGGAGAAAGTAGCCTGGAAGAGCACAAAAACATTCTTAATTCTCTCTATTATTATAATTTTTCGGATGTATTTCTTGTAGGTAGTGAATTTACAAAAGCCGGCATGGATAACTCTTTAGGTTTTCGTTATTTTCTATCGGCCGACGATGTTAAATTTGAATTCTCCAATAATCCCGTAGAGGGACGTTCAATACTAATAAAAGGATCTAACAGTATAAATTTATCTCAACTTTCAACAGTTTTATGAAAACTAACTATTATTCAGTAGGTGATCACTCATTTCATATATCTATGCCTGAAAAAGATATTGAATTGATGCTTTCCACATTCACACCATTCCAAATAGATTGTGATAATACGGAGGAGGTGTTATTTAAAATCAGCTCCGACTCCTCGCTTCGTCCCTCGAGCGAAGGAGAACATATAGGATGTTTTGATTGTGGTAATGCTATTTTCGATATCTACATAAAACGGAACAAAGGTTACCGCTTCCTTATAAGCCCTCCCGGACTTGGTCTTTGTGGTATTTTAGAAACATCACACAATTTTACTATCGGGAAAATAAACTATCGGGGCAAATCAGATAGTAAACATCTGGCTGTAAATAATGCTATTATGCTGATGTATGCATTTGCAGCAACCAGACACAACACCCTTCTAATTCACGCCTCTGTGGTAATGAACAAGGGTAACGGTTATCTTTTCATTGGTAAAAGCGGAGCAGGTAAAAGCACACATAGTCGTTTGTGGCTTGAGAATATTAAGGGGAGTGAGCTTATAAACGATGATAACCCTGTGATTAGAGTTTATAAAAACAATCAGATCAAAGTATTTGGTTCACCTTGGAGTGGCAAAACTCCCTGTTACAAGCAACTTTCAACACCGGTCAAAGCTATTGTACGTATCAATAAGGATATAGAAAATAAAATAGTTCGCGAAACTCCGGCAGGAGCCTTTGCATCACTTTTGCCCACTGTATCCACCATGAAATGGGACGATGATCTATTCAGTAAGCTATGCGACACTATATCGACCATAATTTCGGTTGTACCGGTTTTTAAACTTAACTGTAAAGCAGACCATGATGCAGCCAAAGTCTGTTTTAACGCTATCTCTTCTAATAAGATTTAATATGAGAAATCAAAATGAAAGAGTTAACAATATTATTTATCTAAAAAACAACGAATTCCTTAAAGAGGTATTAGAGTTAGTAGATAAGGGGCGGAAAGTTACCATCCCCATACGTGGATATAGTATGAGACCTTTTCTTGAAGATAGACGCGACAAAGTGACTCTTATTGCTCCATATCCTCCATCTATTGGAGATCCGATAATGGCCGAGATTAAGCCCGGAGTATATGTTTTACATAGAGTTATTGATATTAAAGGAAAAATTCTTACATTGAAAGGCGATGGTAATATTATAGGAACGGAAAGTTGTAATATCAGTCAAATTGTGGCCTGTGTTGATCATTTTATAAGAAAGGGAAAGATCTACACTACTAAAAGCCTTACATGGAGAATCTATTCACACTTATGGCTGGCACTCACTCCTTTACACGCCAAACTACTTTATATATATAGGCATTTACCATCTGTTAGAAAAACGGTTAAAAAATATAGACAACATGAAACAAAAAAAAGGGTTTGAATTACGCTCTGTTTGTGGTGAACAGATAATTGTAGCAAAAGGTTTGTCAAACATTGATTTCAGCAAAGTAATCCAAATGAACGAATCTTCTGCATATTTATGGCAAGAGGTCAAAGATAAAGATTTCACGCCCGCTATGTTGGCAGAATTACTTACAAAAGAGTATGATATTGACTATGACACTGCTTTAAAAGATGCTACCGAATTAATGGAACAATGGCTTAAAGCAGGTATCTGTGATTAAGTAATAAAAAATATGCGCTCTATTTACCCTTTACGCTACACGGGTAATATAATGCTTATTTGAACAATAACAATGTATTAACTATAATTTTATACACATTCATAATGAACAAACCTATGAATAGATTTTTTTCAGTAATCCTGTTAAACTTTTTCTATTTTAGTATCTGTACAGCTCAGAATACAGTAGTAACTAAAAGCTCACCAACACAAGCTTTACCCTCTGTTTCCATTCTTGGCGACTCCTATTCTACCTATAAGGGTTTTATTCCTAATGATTACGCCATTTTCTATCCTCATTCAGGCACCGATGTAAAGAGTGTAACTCAAACATGGTGGCATCAGTTTATAAGCAAAAACGGATATAAACTATCTGTTAATAACTCATTTTCCGGATCGACAATCTGTAATACAGGTTATGGGGGTGAAGACTACTCAGATCGTTCATTCATAACCCGTATAACAAAACTTGGAAATCCTGATATAATATTTATTTTTGGTGGAACAAACGACTCTTGGGCCAACTCTCCAATTGGCGAGTACAAGTACATAGATTGGACCGACAGAGACCTCTTCTCTTTCAGGCCCGCATTGGCATATTTACTTTCAGGCCTACGCGAACACTATCCGAATGTTACAATCTATTATTTATTGAATAGCGAACTTAAGCCTGAGATAAATGAATCGTCAAAAATAATTTGCGAAAAATATGGTGTAGAACTTATAGAGCTTCACAACATTGATAAACAAGCTGGACACCCTTCTATAAAGGGCATGAAAGCCATAAGCGATCAGATAGAGGAGTTTTTAGGAATAAAATAGATGTTTAGTTTTTACACTATACAGGCCCGATATGGATTGTTTTCCTTTCGGGCCTGTAAGAAGTTTTGTACGATCGAAAGGACTTGAACCTTCACGTCCTAAGACACTAGATCCTAAGTCTAGCGCGTCTACCAATTCCGCCACGATCGCATGGTTTTAACCTTATAACTTAGTAGGCGGCCACAAAGTTATGAACTATTTCACTTTTAACAAAGTGTTTTTTTAATTTCCATTAAGGAAATCTCTCGCTCTCTCTATTATGGTATCCTCTCCGCGTTCCATATCCACAACCAACATATCAACTTTAATATCCGGATCTATTCCGAATTCTATATGACAGCTGTCCACATCGTATATCGGACTTGAAGAATAACGTACAGACCATCCATTGGGAAGTTCCGACGAGGCCGGCATTCCACCACCACCACCTGTACGGTCACCTATCACTGTTATATTAGATAACTGTTTCATATCACTCACAAAAGTGTTTGTAGCACTAAAACAGCTGCGGTTAGTTAAAATAGTAACAGGTTTTTGCCAACGCAATCCTTGCATATAAGGCTCAATATATCTAATCTCAAAAGGTGAAAAATCAGAATGACCAATACCGGTCTTGTGTGAATAATAACCCACTACTATTTTTTCGTTAGTAAAACGGGAGGCTAATTTGTAAGTGTTGTTTAAATTACCACCTGTATTATCCCTAAGATCAAGAATAAGCCCGTTACATAAAGCCATTTTAGAGAATATTTCATCTAAACTGGAGTCTATTATAGGGTTAAGAAAACTACTATAATAGATATAACCAATATTATCTTCGAATATTTTACATTTAAAACTACCAATTATCCAATAATCATTACCTAAATAATTTTGCTGAATATTAGAAGAAAAATTTTGAGGATAATTCTCAAACCAAGCCCAATAACGGCCTAAGTCGTATGACGAGATAAGATTAACATGACCATCACGGAGTTCAGCTAACATTCTGCATAATAGTTCGAACAGTGAACGTTCGCCAATTCCGGGTAAGACATATGTTTTATATCTATTATAAACATTGTCCCAATCAAGACCGTACTCCTCGGCCTTGTAGTCGAAAAAACAGTAGTTTTCATCTATAATAGTCCAAAGTGCCTCAAAATTACCCTGAGAAGTATTCTCAAAAGATTCATCTTTAATGCAGGCTACCAAACTTAACGTAAGAAGTGCCAACAACAGATATACCACTCTACCTATTTTTTTCATCGACCGTTATATAAAAACTCCATCTTTTTTGATACACCTATCATAAATGTATTTGTAAATATACTACTCTTAAGACCATTAACTTTATATTTAAAATAGTCTCCAAAAAAAGTGACCCTAATCTGAATATCCTTTACCGGAAGATCGAGAGAGATAAACTGACTACAAGAGGGAGTATTGCCCGGCCACGCCAAAACAAAAGCTTTACTAAACTGGTTATACTCAAACATCTCGTAATACAATTGGCCATATTCCGGCGAAAAAATAGTTCCCAAAAGAGGTAAATCTACTCTATAACGCATAGCTAAAGGATAACCGACCACTTTAAATCGATATACAGCTTGTGATGTTACAGCTATGGCCAAGTGTAATTTAGCCTGAATAGGATTGTTAGAGTTACGTATATTATAAATAGATCCAATTTTCATAACTGTCTCAGGGCCAGCATAAAGTGAAAAATTATTATCCTCAACAATTTCAAAATTCAATGAGTAGCGATAATCAAACATAAAACTGAACTCCTGACCTCTGTTTGAATTATCACTCATGCTGGAGATATTAAAAACAAATAGAGAGTTGAAATAAGCCTCTCTATTCCTCAACATGGCTTTTTTTGTTACATCAGTCAACAAAAACAGTGCTGTTCCCCGATAAGTATTGGGCGACAAATAGGTATCCAAAGCATTTATAGACCCCATGCCAACCGATAGAGTTTTATTCTGATAACTCAACTCCTCCGGCATAGTTCCCACGTTTTCTATCTGAGCAAGTGCACCTTGACAAAAAACTGTAATCAATGATAAAAAAACTATAAAAAATCTCATGTTTAAAAGAAAGACAATTGGCTATTATCATTATCCTCTTTTCCCTTACCTGTAATCAAATTCTCCTCATCCGGACTTTTCTCCTCGCTATTGTCGCTATTGTTGCTGTCAGAGAGCGAGTCAGCATCACTCTTTATCTCTGATACATCTCCAACAGAATATGTAGTTACTCTCTTACCACGAGCTTTAATTCCTTTAACAGATACAAAATTGGAAACATCTATCTCAATAGGTTGACGAAAACTATCATCACCGGCAAACTCAACACTTAAATAGGGTTTAGGAGTATCTGTCAAAACAAGCAAACGATTGTTTATGTCATCGCCCATAAGATTGGCTCTCTTGGTAGAGAGATCAATATGAAATCTTTTAACGTACAAATATCCTTTTAATGAAGCATTAAATAGCGCTGCTGTCCATACTTTAGACGGGTCATGTTTCTCTATCCTTATAATATCACTCTCTAAATGCATATTTGAATCTACCTCGGCCGTATAATAATCTCCGTTTGCAAGAATTACAAGAATCTGATCGTCCGATCCAAACTCGCCAATAAAATTGCCATGACCATCAAAATTAAGACGTAAAATATCGCGATCAAACCATATTTTTCTATCTCCCAAAGTGGAGGCTCCATGAGCTTTAAGCCCTATTCGTTGTACTTCATTTTTGGTCAATATATTTCCCATAGATTGACGTCCTTTTATACCTATAGTACTAAAATCTTTCTCAAAAATAGGTTTTTTCAATCTAGGATTAGGTTTTAAGGTAATTCTAATAACCTCAGCCTCCCCGTTTTTATTGGCCGTAAAGTATAATACTTTTGAATTTGGTTTACCCTTAGTAAGATTATACTCTTTTTCGCGAGCAAGCCCTGTTACAGCAAACCTCTTAATATATGAATATCCGTTTTTACCATCTTTATAAACTACATTATATATAGTTC
>DASRNO010000031.1:0-19772 GCA_035647375.1 Bacteroidaceae bacterium | reverse complement strand
AATATAGCCTAATAAGGCTACTTAAGCAAAAAAAAACTATCTTTACCATCTATTTTATTGTTTTATCCTGTTATGGTTTTAAACCAAAGAAAAAATAAAAAAGAGGTGATTTCTAAAAAAAAGAGGTTCTTTTCGGAAAATTTAATAGAAAATTGGATTGAATTATATAGTGAAAAAATCGATTATACTCTTATTCTTTTGATGTTAACGATAATGTGGATCACATTATCGTTTTTTGAGCATGATCAACTATTAAGAGTAGAGAGAGAGTCTATTTTTCTATTTTCCCGTCCATTTTTTGATCTCTGTTTCGCTAAGGCCGGAGGATTTCTCACCTATGCGGGTTGTTTTTTAACTCAGTTTCTGTTTATTCCTTGGTTGGGCTCTTTAATCTTAGTTCTATTATGGGCTCTTATAGTTCTGGTTTTTAAAAAAGTTTTCAATATAACCACAAAATGGAACATTTTAACTCTAATTCCCGTTGCTTTACTAGTTGCCGGAAATATGAGTATTGGTTATCTGATATTTAAGTTAAAAACTCCCGGTATCTTCTTCACCCCCACTCTTGGATTTCTATTTATGATTATGGCTATTGGGCTTTTCAAGCTTATAAAAAATAATTGGATTAGAGTAGCCTACATTGCTATATGGACATTTATCGGATATGCTCTTATTGGGTTCTACGCACTTCCCGGCACTTTAGCCATGGCGTTAATAAATTTCAGACAACACCCTACACTTAACTCTCGTAATATAATATCAGTTACGGTTGCAATAATAAGTATTGCCTTATCCCCTTTTGTTTGGGCCAGTATTTTTCAACACTCCAGAGTAGATAATGCATATATTGCACAACTACCCTCTTTCCCTGTAGGCATGGCCTATTTTGCCAACTGGGCTCCACATATATTGCTAATTATCTTCACCATCTGTATGGCGGCTCTTTACAAAGAACAAAGGGATAACACAGTAAAAAAATATAGGGTATTCGCTATAAAAAAAATAGCCCTTATAGCGCTTATTATATTAGGTACTTGGGGTTTTTGGCTCAACGATGCAAATTTCAAGGCAGAGATTAAAATGGAGCAGGCGGTAAGAACACAAAATTGGGAAAAAGTATTAGAAATTCACAGAAAAACCTCTGCTAAATTTGAAAATAGAGACACACAGGCCTATCTAAAACGAACCAGACTTTTAAGCGGAGTTAATTCCCCCGATGTTAGGCTGAAACTAATTGCAGATGCCAAAGACAATTTTTACGCCCCAACAAGGGCAATGGTTCTATACAAAAATTTGGCACTTATTAAGCTTAGGGCAGCTGGAAATCAAGCGTTTACTTACAAAGATGGCGGTAAAGCGCAAAAATCTCCCGAACTCATTCCGTTGGTCATACAATGTAGTAAACCGATACTATTCAGCTATGGACTGCTAAATTTTTGCTATAGATGGTGTATGGAAAATTCTGTAGAATATGGATGGTCTGTAGACAATATGAAATATGCAGCTCAATCATCATTGTTGTCGGGTAACTATGATTTGGCAGATAAATATATTAATTTGCTAAAAAAGACTCTATTTCATAAAAAATGGGCAAATAATCTAAAGCGATATACTAATAACCCAGCACTAATAACCGAGTCGGATGAATATTGCGACATACTAGATCTGGTCTGTGACAAAAATTGGTTAGATAATGACCAAGCATCGCTTGAATCATACTTGCTAAAATATTTCACCACATATCAACCCGATAATGGTTCACTCCTATTCTACGAAACTGCTATGCTTTGGGCCATGTATTCTCAAGATATAAACACATTCTGGCGTTGTTTCTCCAATTACATAAATTCGGTAAAAAATATTACACAGATAGATAAACTACCCAAACATTATCAAGAAGCGGCTCTACTTTACGGAAATCTTGAACATGGGGTTGATATCAGCCGCATGATATTCAATAAAGATGTTGTTGAATCTTATACTAATTTCAATCGTTTTGCAGCTCTTAATCCGGTACCGGATATAGATGAGCTTAGCTATACTTATCATAAAAAATTTGGTAAAACATTTTTCTATTTTTACTATTTTATACGAAATATTAGATCCTACTGATTTATGAGAATTACCGTCCTATTATTTTTATTACAGCTTCTGCTCGTATCGTGTGCTGTAAAAGTGCCTGGAGAATATATACAGATAGAGGAAAAACCCACTATATATCCCGATTTTACAGATATAACAATTCCATCTAATATTGCTCCGTTAAATTTTAAAGTAGTTGATAAAGGCGATAAAATTATAGCTAAATTCACCACCAATCAAGAGACGTTTGTAACGAGTGGAAAAATAATATCTACCCCCCTAAACAGATGGAGAAAGCTACTCGGCGCCGGAAATACTATAAGTGTAGAAATTTATCTAAAAAAAGGCAATACGTGGAATCGCTTTCAACCATTCTACTTTAATGTAGCTCAAGATATTGACCCTTTCATATCGTACAGACTTATTCCACCCTCTTATGAGAGTTACGAGATTCTTACACTTAACCAGCGTGATCTTACTTCGTTCAAAGAGAAAGTTATCTACAGTAATGCTCTTTTACAAAAAGAAGAACTTGGACAATGCGTAAATTGTCATCATTACAAAAATTATACCACCTCAAATATGCAATTCCACTGTAGGCAATTTTTGGGAGGTACTGTACTTGTTGTAGAGAATGAAATTAAAAAAATAGATCTAAAAACTGACTCCACTCTATCAGCCGGAGTTTACCCGGCATGGCATCCCACACACGATTATATAGCCTATTCCATAAATAAAACCAAACAATCGCTCCACACCTTAGATCCTAATAAAGTAGAGGTAGTAGATCAAGAGAGTGATCTTATTCTCTACGATATTAAAAACAACACTGTAAGTTTTATAGAGAATGACCCCGACCAGTTTGAATGTTTCCCTGCATGGTCTCCCGATGGTAGAACGCTATATTATGTATCGGCCTACTACAAATATGGATTTGGTCCTGACAGACTTAATCATATTATTATGAATTACAAGAATTTTCACTACGATCTGTACAGTAAGTCTTTCGATCCCGAAAACGGAATATGGGGTAAACCGGTGAAACTAATTGATGCAGCCGCTATAAATAAAAGTATAACGCTTCCCAGAGTGTCGCCGGATGGAAAATATCTTATGTTCACCATGGGAGAGTACGGTGTGTTTCATATATGGCACCAAGATGCAGATCTCTATTTAATGAACCTTTCTGATGGCTCTTATCGGGCGTTAACAGAGATTAACAGCGACAATGTGGAGAGTTATCATTCATGGTCAAGTAACG
Source organism: Bacteroidaceae bacterium (assembly GCA_035647375.1). Classification (GTDB taxonomy): domain Bacteria; phylum Bacteroidota; class Bacteroidia; order Bacteroidales; family Bacteroidaceae; genus Colenecus. The sequence continues at coordinate 16,429 of DASRNO010000031.1, read as the reverse complement.
GACGATGGATTGTGTTCAGTACTAGACGTAATGACGGTAACTACACCCGCCTCTACCTTTCTCATATGGGCGATGATGGATTTTTCTCAAAGCCATTTCCTATTCCACAAAAAGATCCAAACTTTCACGACCTTTTTCTACTATCTTATAATATACCGGAATTTATGAGTGAAGCTGTAACTATAACACCTCATCAGTTTGCCGGAGCTATAAAAAAGAACGAGGTTACGAAGGCAATTTTTAAAAGCAAATGATTATAACATCTATATTCTATTTAATCTTACAATGAAAACAGGTAGAATCATATCATTTTGGGTAATAATCTCTCTTTTATTTAATATACCGGTTTATGTTAAAGCCGATAGGGAATTTATTTTAGTACTCGATGCCGGTCATGGAGGTAAAGACCCGGGTGCGGTTAATGGTAAAAATCAGGAGAAAACAATTAATCTTAAGGTAACCCTTAGGGCTGGTGAACTTATCCAAGAAAACTGTCCTAATGTAAAAGTTATCTATACCAGAAATGAAGATGTCTTTGTGGAATTATACAAAAGAGCTGAAATAGCAAATAAAGCACAAGCCGATCTGTTTATCTCTATACATACTAATGCCGCTAAAAATAGTTCTGCCCACGGTGCTGAGACCTATCTACTTGGATATGAAGAATCGCGTACCAGTGCCAATTTTAACGTGGCCATAGAGGAGAATAAGGCTATTCTTTATGAGAGTAATTATGAAGAGAATTATGCGGGATATGACCCTAATAGTCCGGAAAGTCAGATTATATTCGAATTCTTGCAGAACGAATATCAAAAAGAGAGTCTTAGAATGGCCACTCTGGTACAAAATCAACTTACCGGATATGCCAAAAGAGCGAATCATGGTGTACATCAGGCCGGATATCTGGTTCTTTGGCGTAATGCTATGCCTAGTATCCTTGTAGAGCTTGGATACATCTCTAACAATAACGAAATGAAATATATGATCTCCGAAAAGGGAGTAGAAGAACTAAGCCAATCTATTTATAGAGCTTTTTCACAATATCTTGAAGAGACTCGCCAGTTATCAGCAAGCGTAGTTAAACCCTTGTTCTCTTCAAACAGTTCCAACACTCTCTCTGAGACTAATCAATCAGACCAAATAAGCACAGAGACTCCGGTATTCAAAGTACAGTTTCTTACCTCAAGCGAGCCTCTTAAAGAAAACGACAGCAAGTTTAAAGGGATTCGGGCATCAAACCACTATTTGGAAGATGGCCTGTACAAATATATCTATTTTGAGTCGACAATCTACCAACAGGCAGTAAATGCTAAAAACGATATTAGCTCAAAATTTAAGGATGCATTTATTATAGCTTTTATCAATGGCAAAAGATCCAACTTAAGGGAAGCCATAGATATAGCTAAACAAAAATAACATATATGAAAAATAGGTCAAAAGAGTTACAGATTGGATTATTCACCCTGCTAACTTTAGTGGTTTTTTTTATGGGTCTGAGTTTTTTAAAAGGCAATGACATCTTTAGCAACGACAATGTCTATTTTATTCGGTTTCAAGATATTATCCAACTCTCAGAATCCAGCAATGTCTTTGTTAACGGCTACAAAGCGGGAATTGTTCGCTCTATAAAATACGAAAACGATAATAAGGGAACTGTTATAGTAAAGATTAAGGCAGATAAAGAACTCAAATTTCCTGTTGACAGTTGGGGAGAGATAGATAAGAGCCTTATTGGCGAACTCTCAATACATATATTACTGGGAAAAAATGATACAAAATATCTGAATCCCGGCGATACCATAAACGGCATAATACGTGGTGATCTAATGGAAACCTTAGATAATATGTTAAAGACCGAGATTCTTAACCTTATTCTAAAACTTGATAATACTCTATCAGATATAGACTTAATTTTAGGTAATAAAGCGCTAACATCGGCTATTGAAAACGCCGACAATCTATTATTAAATTTATCTCACTATTCTAAAAGTTTAACAGAACTTATTAGCAACCATATAACAGATATTGCTATAAAGGCAGATTCTATAGGAGATAATCTAATCTCTCTTTCCAATAAACTTGAAAAAATTGAATACGATAGAATAGCAATAAAAACTGATTCACTTTTAGGACAGTTTATACAAGTAGCAGAAAATTTACAGATAACCGATAACTCAGCCGGATTATTATTAAACGATGATCTACTTTACAATGAACTTAAAAAAACCATAGTTAGTATAAATACACTTATGGATGATATTAAAGAAAACCCTAAAAAATACGTAAAATTTTCCATTTTCTAAAAATAGAGAAATCTTTAATTTAGAATCATTCTAAATAACAAAAAAAATCAAGTTTGTTTTTTTTCCCCTCTCTAATCACTTTTATAGCTGGCAGTACAAAGATTAATAATAAAAACAGAGACAAAATAGGATCAACCCAATATCTCCTTGTATTACACTAATAATCAGACACTTGCAATAATGCAAAATTAATTTTTATTCTTAAATAAAGTATTTTTATAATTAATTGAATTTAAAGGGGTTACACAAAATTGTATTTTATATTTAAAAAAGTCGTTTGCCAATATGGATTTTGATTGCCAAATTTGCAGAAAGATAAGAGAATTTGATAATAATAAAATGATAACAGGTCAATTGGAAAATCTCTGGAGCAATTGCATGAGTTTTATACATGATAATGTTTCGCCTATCGCTTATAGAACGTGGTTTGCTGAGATTAAACCATTAAAGCTTGAAAACACCGAGCTAACTATCCAGGTACCTAGTGCTTATGTTTACGAGCATCTGGAGACTCATTATCTTGATATTATCAAAGCTGCCATAACAAAAAATGTTGGCAAAGGCACCAGGCTTATGTACAGTATCCTCACAGACAAATCTAATGATTTCAGCGTAGAGGTTCGTTCAAATAAGAGTACACTGACTAGCTATCAGGAAGGGAAAAAAACTGGGAATAAGGCTCCGAAAATTCTTGATATACCAGCTGTTCAAGATCTAGATCCCATGCTAAATCCCAACTATAATTTCGAAAATTTCATAGAAGGTATTAGTAATAAATTACCTAGAACAGCCGGAGAGACGGTAGCATTAAACCCCGCCCGTTCAACATTCAATCCCCTATTTATATATGGATCATCGGGTGTAGGAAAAACTCACCTTGTCAATGCAATTGGTACGAAAGTTAAGGAACTCTATCCAGATCAGAGGGTCTTATATGTATCGACTCATCTTTTTCATGTTCAATATGTAGATTCAGTAAGGAATAATACTGTAAACGACTTTATCAATTTCTATCAGACTATAGACGTTCTGATTATTGACGATATGCAGGAACTGGCTAATTTACAAAAAACACAAAATACTTTCTTCCACATATTCAACCATCTTCATCTTAATCAGAAGCAGCTTATTATGACATGTGATCGTCCTCCAAAAGACCTTTTAGGGCTCGAAGAGAGGCTTATCACAAGATTTAAGTGGGGATTGGTGGCGGAGATTGAAAAACCCAACCTTGAGCTTAGAAAGGCTATTCTCAAGGACAAAACTTCAAGCGACGGTATAAAATTCTCAGAAGATGTAATCGACTATATCGCTGCTAACATTACAGACAGCGTTCGCGATCTTGAAGGAGTTGTTGTTTCATTAATGGCACATTCAACCATTTATAACAAAGATGTAGATCTGAAGTTAACCCATTCTGTAGTAAGTAGAACTTCCAAGAGAGAGTCTAAACCAATCACTATCGAATCTATAATTCAAAAAGTTTGCCAATATTATAATATGGACGAGCCAAGTATACAAACCAAATCGCGCAAACGCGATGTTGTACAAGTACGGCAAATTAGCATGTATCTGGCAAAAAAACATTTAGATATATCATCATCTAAAATTGGATTATATATAGGGAAACGCGATCATGCAACTGTTTTGCATGCCTGTAACATAGTTAAAGATCAACTAGAAGTTGACAAAAATTTCAGAATAGACGTAGAGACAATAGAAAAATCTCTTAAATCTTAACACTATTACGCCACGATTTTATATTCTGCTCGTTTAATTTGTTTTCTGTTTTAGAGTACTCTATATAATTTTTCTTACTAAACTCTCCCATTTATAACACTATTATATTCTCTATTTGGTTATTTTTATTCCATTTCGAACAACTTTTCCATTTCTAGTTTTTTTTATTTTACTAATTATAAGTGAGTTAAATGTAGCAATCGGGAAACTCTACTTTTAATACGATTTTATCTTTTGTTTAACTTGCAAATAATATAGTTGGTCTGTATATTTGTCGTTACAATAAACAGGTTATTAATTCGTTTTTTTTGTTTAGCCAAAAATTGTAATGATAAAACAGAAATATTACACTTTTGATGAGGCATACGAAGCTTCTATAAAGTATTTTAAGGGAGACGAGCTGGCCGCCAAGGTATGGGTAAATAAATATGCCGTAAAGGACTCTTTTGGGCGTATTTTTGAGAGGACTCCAAACGATATGCATCGTAGAATAGCCAACGAGGTGGCAAGAATTGAATCAAAATATCCTAACCCTATTGACTCAGATAGCCTATACAACCTTTTCAAAAATTTCAAATACATAATACCACAAGGAAGCCCTATGACGGGTATTGGAAATGATTTCCAGATAGCATCTCTTTCCAACTGTTTTGTTATCGGAATAGATGGTGCGGCAGATTCATACGGGGCAATTATTCAAATAGACGAGGAGCAGGTTCAACTAATGAAAAGACGGGGAGGTGTTGGTCATGATCTATCGCATATCAGGCCTAAAGGATCGCCGGTAAAAAATTCTGCTCTCACATCTACAGGTCTTGTTCCTTTTATGGAGAGATACTCAAATTCAACCCGCGAGGTAGCACAAGATGGACGTCGAGGAGCATTAATGCTCAGTGTATCAATCAAACACCCCGATTCAGAATCGTTTATTGATGCCAAAATGATTAATGGCAAAATAACAGGTGCCAACGTATCGGTTAAGATAGACGATGATTTTATGAAAGCGGTTATTGAGAATAAGCTCTACACGCAGAGCTATCCGGTTGATTCTGAAAATCCTGTTTTCACAATACAAATTGAGGCATTGCAATTATGGAAAAAAATTGTTCATAATGCATGGAAATCGGCTGAGCCGGGTGTACTTTTCTGGGACACTATTATAAAAGAATCTGTTGCAGACTGTTATGCTGATTTGGGATTCCGTACTGTATCAACAAATCCTTGCGGAGAGATTCCATTGTGCGCTTACGACTCATGCCGTTTGTTAGCTATAAATCTCTATTCGTATGTGGTTAATCCGTTCAAAAAGGAGGCATATTTCGATTTTAATCTTTTCAAGAGTCATGTTGCATTAGCCCAACGCATAATGGACGATATTATCGACCTTGAGATGGAAAAAATAGAAAAAATCTTAGAAAAAATAGATCGTGATCCCGAGAATAAAGAGATAAAAAATGTTGAGAGACATTTGTGGGAAAAGATCATGGAAAAGAGCGGGAAAGGAAGGCGTACCGGTGTCGGGATAACTGGAGAGGGCGATATGTTGGCAGCATTAGGACTCAGATATGGAACAGATAAAGCTACAGAATTTGCCGAGACAGTACAGCGCACACTAGCAATTGAGGCGTACCGTTCTTCTGTCTTACTAGCAAAAGAACGAGGTGCTTTTGAAATTTATGACTGGGAACGCGAACAAAATAACCCATTCATTCTAAGACTAAAAGAGGCTGATCACACTCTTTACGAAGAGATGCAAAAATATGGGCGTCGCAATATTGCCTGCCTCACTATTGCACCTACTGGTACAGTAAGTTTGATGACACAAACCACTTCTGGATTAGAACCGGTTTTTATGCCTGTTTACAAACGTCGCCGTAAAGTTAACAGTGATGATGAAAATGCTCATGTAACCTTCCGCGACGAAAACGGTGATGCATTCGAAGAGTTTGTAGTTTATCACCATAAATTTTTTGAGTGGATGAAATCTAACAACATTGACACCAACAAAAAATATACTCAAGAAGAACTTGATGCTATTATAGCCAAATCGCCATATTACAAGGCTACAGCCCAAGATATAGACTGGATAAACAAGGTGAAAATGCAAGGGCGACTACAAAAATGGGTAGATCACTCTATAAGCGTAACCATTAACCTACCCTCTGATGCTTCCGAAAAACTTGTCAACGACCTTTACATAGAGGCTTGGAAAAGTGGATGCAAAGGTTGTACTGTATACCGCGACGGTTCACGCGATGGAGTACTATTAGATATGAAGGCGGACAGAAAAAAGAGTAAAAATGGCTTTGATAAAATAGTGTCTGATCAGGTTACAGGAAGATGCGAAGTAGTAGAGACACGCCCCATAATTCTTGATGCCGATGTTGTTCGATTCCAGAACAACAAAGAGAAATGGGTAGCATTTGTAGGATTATTAAACGGAAGGCCTTACGAGATTTTTACCGGACTTCAGGACGACGACGAGGGCATAATGCTACCAAAAACTGTAGACAAGGGCCAAATTGTAAAAAATTTCGATAAACACGGAGTTAAAAGATATGATTTTCAATTTACTAATAAACGCGGATATAAGTGTATTATAGAGGGTCTATCGGAAAAATTTGATAAAGAGTATTGGAACTACGCCAAACTGATTTCAAGTGTATTACGATACCAAATGCCGGTAGATCTATGTATAAAATTAATATCATCACTTGAGCTTGGCAGCGAAAATATAAATAATTGGAAGAATGGAGTTGAAAGAGCACTTAAGAAATATGTAGTTGACGGCACTCAAGCCGAAGGCAAAAAGTGTCCAATGTGTGGCTCAGAGTCACTCATATATCAGGAGGGTTGTCTTATCTGTCAGAGTTGTGGAGCTTCACAGTGTGGGTAAAAAATAGTAAATTTCGCTATTATGAAGTACGGTTCGCAAATTCTAAAACTTAATAACATGCGTTTTTACGCCTATCACGGGGTTGAGAGGCAGGAAAAATTAAATGGTGCATATTTCCGGGTAAATCTGGAAATGTTAGCCAATCTTGACAAAGCTATTGAAAGCGATAACATCCAAGATACCATTAATTATGCTGATGCTTTCAATATTGTTAAAAACGAAATGGAAAAACCCTGCAATCTGATTGAAAATGTTGCCGGTAAAATAGTAAAAAAATTATTTTTACAACTCGCCTCTCTCGAATCTGTAAATATTAGTATTGAAAAAGAGCACCCCCCGTTACCCGGGGAGTGTTCCGGTGCAGCTATTGTTATTAATGTAACCGCAGCTCAACTAAAGACTATCTGATCAATCTGTAAACAGCAAATGTGTACGGGGCTATGACTATATCCAAATGTTGTACTTTATCATAAATATTTATGACGGAATTTACTGGTAAAACACTCTCTGCGTTTATAGATAGATTATCATGCGGCACATTATCGACATAAATATCGTCAGAACTAAAATTAGTAACTTTTATTTCGGAAAATGATTCATTGCGTTTCATTCCATCAACAACTAATTTGATATTTTGAGATTTATCACCTGTATTGACTATCTTAACTATTATTGAATTGTCATTTGAGTCCCATACAGCACTAGCATAAATATTATCTTGACCTATAGCACCGGTATAAGGATTACCAGAACTATCAAGCAGGCGAAGAGTATTAGTTCCCCTATTAAAACTATACATCTGTTGCACATAGTAACTGCAGCTTCTTACTACATTAAGATTATCAAACCAAATCAAGTCGGGTCTCCACTGCCAACCCTCAACATGTGCAAACAGTGGTGCATAAGTAGCCATGCGCACAATATCAGCATTACGCTCAAGACCTGTCATAAAGCCCGCCTCTAACAAAGATGCATTAAAATGATTCCATTTTCGATTAGTACCATGACAGGCATATTCTCCGGCAAAAACTTTCGGACCCTTACGGTCGTAACTATCATATCGAGCAGCATTTACACTAAACCAATTCTCGTTAGAGTAATAATGTTCATCTACCAAATCTACTTTCAAATTGCGCATCTCGGGCCATAAAAAATCAAAATGTTCACCACCGGAGTATGGTCCTGAACCTCCAATTATCTGAATATCCGGACATTTTTTCCTTAACTCTTTTACAAAAGGCTTCAAGCGATCTATATACTCCTGCCCCCACTGCTCGTTACCTACAGCCAAATATTTCATGCCAAAAGGTTCAGGATGCCCCATCTCTGCGCGCACCTTACCCCACTCAGTTGAAACATCGCCATTGGCAAACTCAACCAAATCTATAGCATCCTGAATATATTGGTCCAATTCCTTAAGAGGGCAATGTGCCTCTACACCGTTTTGAAACTGACAAGCTAACCCACAGCTAACAACAGGAAGAGGTTCAGCACCTATATCCTCGCATAGTAGAAAATATTCATAAAAACCCAGGCCATAGGTCTGAAAGTAGTCCGGGAAAAAACGATTGTCGAATGTATAATGCCAACGGTTCTCATTAAGCTTACGATTCTCTACAGGTCCCACCGAATTTTTCCAATTGTAACGAGTATCAAGATCAGTACCCTCTACAATACATCCCCCTGGGAACCTGAAAATCCCCGGCTTTATATCAGCCAAGGCCTGTACCAAATCCTTTCTTAATCCATTCTCACGCCCATTCCATGTCTCAACAGGAAATAAAGAGATATGTTCTAAATCTACGGTTCCGCCATCAACAAAAAATATCCTCAAAGCCGCTTTCGACATGGTTCTTGGTGATGTTATCTCTACGGTGTATTTTTGCCATTCAGGAGAATTAATCCTTAGCCTTGTTTGAACAAATGCCTGATTTTCTCCCATTGAGGCCTGATCTATTAGTTCAATACGAAGATTGGTTCCGGGTCCGTTGATTGTGCGTGCATAAACCGAAAAGCGATATTTTTCGCCCTCTCTAACACCTATTCCAAAAAAACCCTGGTTAGTTAAAGATGTGTGTTTAGCACCATGTCCGGAATTGGCTAATCTAACATAGTTGGGGTTGTTTTTAAAAGGGCCATCATTCTGTATGGTTACATTTCCGGCAACATCCCAACCGGTTAAAGCAAAAGGAAAATCAAAAGATCTATTTTTAATAAGCTCAGCATACAATCCCCCGTCTGCAGCAAAATTTATATCTTCAAAAAAGAGCCCGTACATGGTTGAACTTATATCAGATCCAATTTTTTTTACGTTAACTGTCATCTGATGAACATTCTGGCCTCGTAATGGCAGACACAATAAAAAGAGAGCTAAGAGCGTAAAACATAAAACTGAACGGGATATAATTCTCATGTTTATATTTTTAATCATTTAACAGCATCAATCAATAATAATTGGAGAATATTTTGGTACAAAAATTTTCATTATAAGCCAACCTATAAGATAAGCCACACCACATATACAGAACATAATAAAATAGCCTGCCGGCTTTCCGGTAAAGCCCATTAATGTAAGCGGTTCGCGTAGGTAAAGAGCACCACTCTCTAAGAGAGTTTTTGTCATCTCTACCACTTTACCATCCTGCATAGTAGTTCCGGAAGCATATACAAAAAGTACACCCGAAAATTTATTAAAAATAAAGCAACTAATGCCTCCTGCCATACCACCAATACCAGTAACTGTAGCTATTGTACTTCGGGGAAACATATCACTAACCGTAGAGAAAAGATTTGCACTCCACGATTGATGAGCAGCACCTGCTATTCCAACAATAATCACAGGATACCAGAAAGAATACTCTCCCAAAGGTTGGGCAAAAAGCGCCAACAACGGGAAAAAAGCAAAAATCAACATGGCTCTCATTCTTCCGGCATACAGCTCCATTTTCTTTTTCTCTACAAAAATAGTTGGCAAATACCCTCCAAAAATGGATAACATACATATTAAATAAACGGTAAAAAGTCCCCATCTACTTTGTGGCGAAGCTGTATCATATCCATATACAGAACTAAGATAGACCGGCATCCAAAATAGGAAGAACCACCAAACTCCATCAGTACAAAATTTTCCTACGGCAAAAGCCCAAGTCTGTCTATATTTTAAACATTTCCAAAAAGATATAACTTTATCTTGATTTTTTTTCTCATTAGCCGTCAAATTATCTACAACAGCAGATTCAGAATCTTTCTCTAGAATGTAATCTAGCTCTTTTTGATTCACAAATTTACTATCTTCTGGTTTTTCATAAAGGAAAATCCAGAAACCCATCCAAACAAATCCCAGAGCACCAATAACAATAAAAGCCATCTCCCAGCCCAGTGCCTTGGCTATAAGGGGAATGGTTAAAGGAGCTATAAGAGCCCCCACCTGTGCTCCCGAATTATATATACTAGTAGCATAAGCTCTATCTTTTTTGGGGAAATATTCAGCTGTAACCTTATTTGCCGCAGGAAAGTTACCCGATTCACCAACAGCCAGAATAAAACGTGCAGTAATGAACAGCCACATACTAACAGTAGATATTGTTAAAGCTATATTACCGGTAGCCTCTATAAGAGCCTGTTTACCGTTTATACCTACCAATAGTTGAGTACCATATCCACACAAAGCATGAATACAAGCACCAAAAGACCATATTCCTATAGCCCAGAGAAAGCCTTTTTTGGTACCCAGTTTGTCAATAAAACGCCCCACAAAAAGCATAGAACAGGCGTAAAGAAGAGAAAACCAACCAGTTATATTACCATATATCGCATCGTTCCAGTGAAACTCAGGTGCAATAAAATCGTTATAAGTTAGTGATAATACTTGGCGATCCAGATAATTTATCGTCGTAGCGAAAAACAACATTGAACACATCACCCAGCGGAAATTTGTCATTTTCGCCTCGTTTTTATTTTTTTGGCTCATAATTTAGAGTTAGTAATTATTTTTTTACATATATAATTTATTCAAAAGCTGCTCAAAATTAACTCATTTCATCTATTATCAAAACTATATAGACCATTTTGTATCATAAATTAAATAGAAAGTAGATGATATTTAATGAAATGTTTAATTTACACCCAGGTTATGAACCAATGTTCATAATTAATTGTATCTTTGTAGTTGTTAATTAGAACATAATTATTATATGTCAAGGCCTAAGCAGTTCAGAAAAATCGGTTCTCCACCTCTAATGAGAGGATTTAAACCTTTTGGCATACGTTTAGTAGACAATGAAAATGTTATTATGCAATATGACGAGTATGAAGCTGTTAAGTTGCTCGATTATGAAGGTATGTTACAGGAACAGGCCGCAGAAAGAATGAATATATCACGTCCTACTTTAACCCGTATTTACGATAGTGCAAGAAAAAAAATTGCTTTAGCAATGGTTGAAGGAAAAACCATTCTAATTAAGGGAGGTAAAGTTGATTTTGGTAAAAAATGGTACCGATGTAAAAATTGTTTCAAGTTAATAAACGGATTAGAAAATCATAAAAAATGTAATAATTGCAGCTTTTACGGAGATAACGAATTATTACCCATTAATTAATCATCATAACTTTTAATCCTTAAATTTATGTACAACATTTAAACAAAAAACAAATATGAAAATCGCTATTGCTTCAGAAAAAAATTCTTTAGAATCAAACATTGACTCTAGATTTGGTCGCTGTCCATTTTTTGCTTTTTACGACAGTAAGACAGATTCTTTAGAATTTCTTCCCAATCCGGCCAAAGAGGTCGCTGAGGGAGCAGGCCCTATGGCCGTACAGTTTATTGCATCAAAAGGAGTAAAAAAAATAGTGGCTGGCGAGTTCGGTATAAAAATAAAATCGCTACTTGACACCCTAAATATAGAAATGTTGATTAAAACTAATCAAAAAGTCTCCGATATTGTTAAACAATTTAAAATTTAAATTATGCCTGGATTAGATCGTTACGGCCCCATGGGACAAGGTCCCATGACCGGCAGAAAAATGGGAAAATGCACCAATTACGGTGCTAACTTGAAAGACTCCAACAATACTGAACAACCTGAAAACAACACCAAATCATTTTTTGGCCGCATGGTTGGATATGGAAGAGGACTTGGAAGAGGTCAAGGAGTTGGAAGAGGCCAAAGAATTGGAAGAGGCCAAAGAATTGGAAGAGGCCAAGGAGTTGGAAGAGGCCAAGGAGTTGGAAGAGGCCAAGGAGGATTAGGCTCCGGACGCCGAAACCAAAATCGCCATGGAATCTAAAAAAAAAGAACAGGTCAATTAGAGTTGGCCTGTTCCTTATTCACTAATTAACAAATAATCTATTTTTTAAAAATGAATAAAAAAATAGCCATTCCGATTGAGAACGGTCTATTATGTTCTCATTTTGGACATTGTCAAAATTTTGCCATAGTAACTGTAAAAGATAATAAGATTATAAATATAGAAGAGGTTATTCCTCCTGACCACAAACCTGGATTATATCCCCGTTGGATAGCCTCTTTGCAAGTAACTGATATAATAGCTGGAGGAATTGGACAAAAGGCAATACAGTTATTCAATCAGCAAAATATAAACGTTTTAGTTGGAGGATCTATAAAAACCGCAAAACAAATTGTTGAAGATTATATAGCCGGCAATCTATCTTTAAGTGCCAACTTTTGTAATCATAACGGTTCTAACACTCATAACTGCCAACACTAATCGCACCTTTTGCAAAACATAATATGTTTTGATGTTTTTTAGAAACTCAAATTATTAATGGAACTTTTCGGTTATAACCGGAACTGTAATATTTTTCTTTATAAAAAACTGGATGAATCATAAAATAACAATCGCCATTGCAAGCGGCAAAGGTGGAACAGGAAAAACATTTGTTTCTACAAACTTATTCAACACTCTGGTAAATAGAGGATTAAGCACTACTTTAACGGATTGTGATGCTGAAGAGCCTAATGATAGGGAGTTTATAGATGGTGAACTTATTGAACAATTAAATGTTACCAGAAAAATTCCTGTTATTGACAAAAATAGATGTATCTACTGCGGTATGTGTTACGAATATTGTAACTATCAAGCCATATTTTTCTTACGCGAACAGAACATAATAAAAGTACTTGAAGAACAGTGCCATGGATGTGGTGCTTGTTCTGTAGCATGTGGATTCGATGCTATAACCGAAAAGGATGTAATACTCGGTACTGTTAGCCGTTTCAAAGTTGCCAATAGTGGCGAATTGATTGAAGCAAGAGTGAAAGTAGGTATCTATACACCGGTTTTTGTAATAAAAAAGGCAGTACAAGAGAGCCGTAATTCAACTATTACAATATTAGACTCTCCTCCGGGAATCTCTTGCTCTTTTGTACAAACCGTAGCTAATGTAGACTATGTGGTGTTAGTAACAGAACCCACTCCATTTGGATTAAGTGATCTTAAACAGTCAGTAGCCACGCTGAAAAATCTTAAAAAAAGATATGGTGTCATTATAAATAGAGACGGAAAGGGTAATAATGATGTTATAGACTACTTAACGCAAGAGAATATTCCGTTATTAATGTCTATTCCATTTGATAAAGAGATTGCTTTATGCTATTCCAACGGAAATCTTCTTACTAATTTATATCCTGAATGGGATCAAAAATTTTATCATTTATACAAAACAATTATTACAAATTATGACAATTGCAATAATAAGCGGTAAGGGAGGTACTGGGAAAAGTAGTATTAGTGCATCATTAGCCACAATGCTTGAGGAATTAGTATTAGCCGATTGTGATGTTGATGCGGCTAATCTTTTCTTAATATTCAAACCTTCGCACAATGAAGAAACTATCTTTATATCAGGTCAAAAAGCAATAATAGACAAAACAAAATGCAATAATTGTGGTGTTTGTTTTGAGTATTGTCGATTCGACGCCATTACTAGCAAAGAGAGCCAGTTTTTTATTAATGAAACTTTATGCGATGGCTGCCATCTATGCTCCCGCGTCTGTCCCAATAACGCCATTAAAATGATAGACGAAGATAAAAGCCGAATGTATTCCGGCAGTTTTAGAAAAGGTAAAATGGTTTATGGGCGTTTAGCTCCAGGAGAAGAAAATTCCGGAAGGCTGGCTAGTTTAGTTAGAGAAAAAGCTAAACAAATATCAGAAGAAAACAATATAGAACATATCATTATAGATGGTCCACCAGGTATAGGCTGTGCAACAATCAGCTCAATTACCGGCACCGATACTGTTATAATTGTAACCGAACCTACTATGTCGGGATTGCACGATTTAAAACGAACTATTGAATTAGTCTCTTCTTTTAAAATAAAACAATATGTAATTATAAATAAGGCCGATTTAAATACCAATATGTCAAATAAAATACAACACTATTGTGAAAGTATAGGTATAAATGTTATAGCCAAAATGCCATTCGACGAATCAGTAATAACCGCCATGATTAATTGCAAGAGTTTTTACGAAGAAAACCCCAATTCAGAAATCAGCCAACAATTAAAAAAAGCTCTAAATAAAATACTAAGTAACAACTAAAATAATACGGATTTATTAACGTAGCATTAAGTTAGTGGAGATTGTTTTAGATTTACCGGTAGAAATATTACGCAATATATATATTCCTTGACAACCGGTAAGATCATATAAACGTTGATATAAATTTTCCCCGCCTTCTATTCTACCCACAGGTATACCTGTCATTGTATATACATTATATACACTCTCTATATCTACTATTTCATCTAATCCGTCAGCAATAGCGCACTTAAGTTTTACCTTGTCTATATTACAATAGGATCCGGTAATAGTAATACGGATTATCTGCTTACCGGTTTTAAGAGGTTTAGACAGACGTCCTTTAATGCTACTATAATTGCTCCAACTGTTCTGAGTAATACATGGCACTTCAATAGGGCCTGTAAGGTCAACCACTAAGTTATCTTCATCTAAAACACCAATAGAAAAAGATGCGTTAGCAATACCAGAAGAGGCTATAGCCTCATATTCATAGATGCCTGCCTCCTTGACATCAACCGTATATTCCATCCATTCACCCTTAACGGTATAACCTATAGCATAGCCATTATTTCCATGAACTATATCTACACCACCATCTGAACGGTAACTGCTGGCATCACCCTCATTTTTAGAATCACTATCATGATAAGAAACACCCTCAGCACAAACATCAAAATTTTCCGCTTCAATAGTACCCGGGATAGATATAACGCCTTTAAACGCAGTACGTTTTGGAATAATTGTGAATTCACCCAGACGTTCATATTTATTCCCCTTATTATCATACATAACAGCTTTTAAATTTACCGTTCCCGCAGAAGATGGAGTATATGTGTAAACATATGGTGATGCTTTAAATGTCTTAATTAACTTATTATTCATATATAGATTGATGCTGTCTATATCTATTGTATCAGAAATTATTCTAGCTGTAAGAGTTATAGAGGCTTGTTCATCTATATTTTGCTTATATGCAGAAGGTTTTATATAGAGATCATGAGTCTTTTTACCACCAGGAAATGGACCTATTGCATTCTTGGCAACATCACTCTTCATGTAATTGCGCAACCATGTCATGGCAGGACGATCCGTACCATTTTTTATAATACCGGAGTTACCGTCTGTTGTCCATGTAGCACCATATATGTAACCCCAAAGCGTAATACCACCGCAATAGGTAGACTCCCACATATAGGGAATTTGATCACTGTACTGCTGTTTTTGTTTAGCATCGTCTGTAGTACCTATATCATACTCTGAAATATACATAGGCATCTTAAGAGCATTCTGTATCTCTACCATGGCAGATTTGAAATTATTGAAAGTCATATCTGTCAGATCATGAGCCTGACAGCCATAAGCATCAACAGGTGCACCGGCATCTCGTAATGTTTTAACCAGGTCTATAAATTCTGCTCTTTGCCATTGAAACGTATTATAGTCATTATAGATAAGGATAGCATTAGGCCAACGTTCGTAAGCCATCTCAAATGCCTTTATTATCCAGTCATAACCAGTCTTACCATCACCACCTAATGCAGCTTTATATGGAGCCGGTGCATGGCCCGGTACAGCTTCATTAACAACATCAATCATTGGTAGATCAGGATAACGAGCCTTGATAGCATCCAACCACTCTACTATCTCCTTATACTGTTCTTCCGTAGAGAGATTATCCATCCATTTTGGATATTGAGAACCCCATATAAGGCAGTGAAACTTAAACGGTATATTATGATTTTTACAATAGTTATAGGCATTGTCACTACCGTACCAATTATATCTATTGCGCGTTCCTTCAATAGAGGACCACTTTGTTTCATTCTCAGGAGTCAACTGATTCCAAAGAGTTGAATATTCGGCACCACCGCCACCATTTACACTACCTCGAGTGGTAATATTACCCAAAAATTTATATTTGTTTGTTGATATCTGTGCAT
>DASRNO010000030.1:0-13877 GCA_035647375.1 Bacteroidaceae bacterium | reverse complement strand
ACTTATTTATAACTTAAGAGGTGATTGGGATACTCTTTTAAATACTTTAAGTAATCCGGCATTTTTGTTTTACTCCATATCATTACTAATCATAGATGATACTATTTATAATAATTGCGCTGTTGATGTTTTTTTCTTTTATTGGATGTTACCGCGATAATAAAGATTACGACTTTTCTCATAATATTATTTTTGCCGATTCCTGTACTAAACAAATTTGCTTAATATGGGATATAGACAATAATGGCGAGCTCTCAAGCCAAGAGCTTTCATTAGTTAATCCGACAGATTTAAAATATGCCTTTCAAGGTAAACTTATTAGCTCTTTTGACGAGCTAATTTTTTTTAGCGGTTTAAATTATATTCCATCATACTGTTTTTTTTATAACACTAAATTAGAATCAATAACTATACCCTCGTCCGCACAAAGTTTAGGTACCTGCTGCTTCAGCGGATGTGTAAATTTAACCTCTATAACTATACCCTCGTCGGTAACAACTATTGGAATGTACTGTTTCAGCGGATGTACCGAATTGGTTTCTATCAACTTACCAAACTCCATAACTACACTTGGTAGTGGTAGTTTTTATGGGTGCAAAAATCTTAAATCAATAATAATACCAAATTCTGTCATATCTATAGATGGTTGTTTCAGAGGGTGCACTAATTTAAAAGAGGTTATATTACCATCTTCACTTACAACTTTAGCTATGTATAGCTTTAGCCAATGTTCAAGCCTTGAATCTATTACAATTCCCGAATCAGTAATATCAATAGAACAATACAGTTTCGATGAGTGTAATAGTTTGAAAAGAGTAAATTTTTCCGGTAGTAGCCCATTCGAACTCGATTTTGAATCAATATTTCCCTCAGTAGACACTATTTGTGTTCCAAAAGGAGCAAAAGAGTTATACATCAGCAGTTGGAATATAAGAGATGATATAATCATTATAGAATCAGATCCTCTGATCTAATTTTTTTTGCATATATTCTCTCTATATAAATAGTTGTTGTTATTAACATCTATTGAGAAAAAATTTGCACTCAACATCTCATTAAGTATCTTTGTGAGTCATCAGAATCTATCAAATAAAATTTGTAATGAATTTCTCTATCATTGTATTATTATTGCTGTTCTCTCTGTCTCTATGGTTACTATTAGGTAAAAAAAATACCACTAAAGCTATAGAGCTTGATAACACAGTAAAACCATCAAAAAAGAGCTTAAATAACGATTTTTCTGTTTGTTGTAATCAGCATTCAGATTGCGATATAGAGAGGCTTCGTAAAAAAATCAGCAAAGAGATGTTCTATTTTAACGACGAGGAGCTAGATCAATATAAAGGCTTCTGTTCATCAGATTATTCCGACGAGGATATTGAAGAGTTTCGCTACGTACTGTACACTATGCGCCAAGAAGAGGTTATGGAGTGGATTGATAGCTTGCAAAAAAGAGAAATTGAACTTCCGGACTCTATAAAAACAGAAGCTCGCTTACTTATAAGCGAATAAAATAATAAAAATCTCTTCTTGTTGTTTATATAGAAATTTCCTGTTTTGAATAAGTATATAAAACATATCGGTTCCCTGTTATTGCTAGCCACATTGCTTTCAGGGTGTTCTGTCTCTAAAAACACAGCAGGATCGCGTTTTTATTACGCCTCTATTACCCGTTTCAATACCTATCATAACGGCAAAGAGGCTTTCACAAAAGGATATTTAGCGCAAGAAAAGGCTCTGTCAGATAACTACTTAGAAATTCTTACACTCTTGCCTATAAGTGACGAAAAGATCCGTAATGTTGGCTCGGAAAACTTTGACAAGGCAATAGAAAAGGCTAAAAAATGCGTTAAAATCTATTCTATCAAGGCTAAACCTAAAAGAAAAGCTGGTAAACCTTTAACAGAAAAAGAGAGCAATCTGTTAAGAAAAAACGAATATAATCCCTTTTTGTGGAGAGCATGGATGCTTATAGGCGATGCCCAAACTCATAAGGGAGAGTTTCTTGAAGCAGCAGGAACCTACATATACATTTCTCGCCTTTACGCTGATGATCCTGAAATTGTAGCAGAGGCCAGAATTAAAGCTGCTCTATGCTATTCTGAACTTGGATGGAGTTATGAGGCAGAAGAGATGTTCTCAAGAGCTTTATCCGACTCTATTCCTATTCGTCTAAAGGGTGAATATGCAATTATCAGAGCATCTTATTTGCTAAAAATGAAGAACTACACCGAAGCTTTATCATATTTAGAAACTGCTATTTCCAGAGAAAAAGTTAGTAAAACTCAAAAAATCAGAGAGCGCTTTCTTCTTGGACAACTTTATAAAGAGACCGGAAACAACTATAAAGCTTACAAAGCTTTCCAAAAGGTTATCAGAATGAATCCCCCATACTATGTTGACTTTAATGCCAGAATAAAGTTAACTGAAACCATGACAAAAAAAAGTGTAACAAGTCAGTTTAAAAAACTGGAAAGGATGTCAAGAGATGCAAATAATAAAAATTATCTTAGTTTAATATACTGGGCCGTTGGAAATCTTCACTTAACAAACAGAGACACTATAAAAGCATTAGATAATTATGAGATAGGAGTATCAAAAACCACCCAAAACAATATAGAAAAAGGAATTATATTGTTACGCATGTCTGAACTTTACTGGGAGAGGGCAAATTATCCGGGAGCTCAGCGCTGTTATTCCGAAACAATTGGTTTAATAGGACGCGATCATCCAAAATACAGTGAGGTAAAATTAAGATCTGAAATTTTGGACTACTTAGTTGTCCATACTAATAACATTGAACTTCAAGATAGTCTACAAAGACTTGCCGGACTATCTGAAACTGAAAGAGAGACAATTGTAGACAATTTAATTAGACAACTCATCATAGAGAAGCAAGAGGCTGAGATTTTAGCTAAAAAAAATCAACGAGATCAAGAAAACATCTCTATGACACAACAAACAGAGAGATATTCTGACAATGAAGCTTGGTATTTTTATAATCCCACACTAGTTCAAGAGGGCAAAAATGCATTCCAAAATTTATGGGGAAAAAGAAAACTTGAAGACGATTGGCGAAGGGCTAATAAAACTGCTCTTTTTATTCCTGATAGCAATATTAAAAAAGATTCCCTGCAAAATCTTGAAGATTCTAATTTAGCTACACTAAGCGACTCCGTGTTTAACGAAAATGACACCCTATACCAATTATCCACCGACCCATACAACAAGCTCTACTATCTTCAACAAATTCCCTTAACTGTTGAACAAAAAATTGAATCGGATGATATTTTAACTGATGCTCTTCTTAACGCAGGTGTAATATATAAAGATAAACTTGAAGAGTATATATTAGCAGAACCATTTTTTATACGTATAATAGAAGAATTTCCCGAATCAAAAGAGGCCGACAAAGCTCTCTACAATTTATATCTAATGTATTCTCTATGGGAGCGTCACGAAAATGCCCTTGCTATTAAAGAGCAACTTACTCTACAATATCCATCAAGCAATCTCACTACAATTCTAAATGATCCCGAGTTCTTAGAAAACGCTCGGTATGGAAAAATTAGAGAAGACTCCCTTTATGCAGAGACCTACAATGCTTATCTGGTTAATGATACCGCATTAATTTATAGAAATTGCCAGTTATCGTTAGAAAAATATCCTTTAGGGCAACACAGAGCCAAATTCCTATTTTTAGAATCAACTTTGATGCTACGCAGAGGCAACATAAAGGGTTTTTATGACTCACTTATGGAGATTACCGAACGTTTCCCTGAAAATGAGATAACTGCTCTGGCTAGTCAGATTGCCAAAGGGATAAATGAAGGGAAAATTATGACCTCAACATCTTTGGGTTCAATATGGGAGAGACGTAACACTCCATTTGCTGGAGGTGAATCCCAAGATAGTCTGATTCCTCAATTTATAGCTGAAAAAAACGATCCCTTCATCTTTATTTTGGCTTATCAGAATGGAACTATAAATGAAGATCAATTGTTATTTGATATAGCACGCTATAATTTTTCAAATTTTATGATCCGGAATTTTGATTTAGAGATAGTAAATCAAGGAGATATCGGCATGTTGGAGTTAAGGGGTTTTATGAACTTAGACGAAGCCTACAGTTATCGAAAAAGATTATTCAACGATCCCGATATGATAAAAAAATTTAAAGGGCTAAAGGTGGTACTTATTTCCGAACAAAATCTGGATATCCTTCTTAAACACTATAGCTTTTATGACTACGAAGTTTTTTACAATGAAAATTTTGTTAATTTACCCACTTTGGGAGCAGAAGATGTTACCTTTGATGAGTAAGTAATTAATTATGTCAAAAAGCGGTAAATTATTATGGGTTGACGATGAAATAGATCTTCTCAGAGCTCATATATTATTCCTCAAAAACAAAGGTTACGATGTTGACACTGTCACCAACGGACGCGATGCCATATCGTTATGTAAAAAACAGACTTATGACCTTGTTCTGTTAGATGAAAATATGATTGGGTTAAGCGGCCTGGAAACACTAAATATTATAAAAGAGATCAATCCCAATCTTCCTGTTGTTATGGTTACTAAAAACGAGGAGGAAAATATCATGGATCAGGCCATTGGTTCCAAAATTGCGGATTATTTAATAAAACCTGTTCATCCTAATCAGATATTATTAACACTTAAAAAAAATATTCATCAGCGCGATATTGTTACTGCCGAAACAAATAAAATATATCAACAAACTTTTGGAAAGATAAGTAGAATGATTAACGATTCTCTTACCTGGAACGATTGGATTGAGATTTACAAACAGTTGATATATTGGGAACTTGAGCTTCTTGAAACAGAAAGCAATATGCATGACCTACTCAATTTGCAAAAAATAGAGGCCAATGCAGCTTTCACTAAATTCATCAAAAAAAACTATATAACGTGGATACAAAAACCCGAAGAGAGCCCTATAACAAGTCCTGATCTATTCAAAAAGTTTGTTTTCCCTGCTCTTGACCGTAATGAAAAAATTTTTCTCTTCGTATTAGACAATTTCCGCTATGATCAATGGCGTATACTTAGTACCGGTCTATCAGATAATTTCACAATAGACGAGCAGTTGTACTACAGTATACTACCCACAGCTACCCAATACTCAAGAAACTCTATTTTTTCGGGATTGATGCCTGATAAAATATGCAAACTTTTTCCAAATTTATGGGTCGACGAAAATGAAGAGATGGGTAAAAATCTCAACGAATATCCTCTTATTCAAGCTCATCTTGAAAGATTCAGACGTAAAAACAGATTTTCCTACAATAAAATTAACAACTCCTTAGCAGCCAATAAATTACTATCTCAACTACACACTCTCTTTGTTAACGACCTTAACATAATCGTTGTCAATTTTATTGATATGCTCTCTCATGCCAGAACCGACTCTAAAATGGTACGCGAATTAGCTTCAGACGAGGCAGCCTACAGAAGTATCACCAAATCGTGGTTTAATCACTCATCCATGAATGATATTTTCAAAACACTTGCCACAAAGAATTGTACTGTTATGATCACAACCGATCACGGTAGTATTTTAGTAAACAAACCGATTAAAATTGTTGGTGACCGTACAACAAATGCCAATTTACGATATAAATTGGGCCGTAATCTAGGTTATAACCCAAAAGAGGTTTTTGAGATTAACGAACCCTTCTTGGCCAAGCTCCCTTCACCCAACGTATGTACCTCTTACATATTTGCTTCCGATTATAGTTATTTTGTATATCAAAATAATTTCAACCACTTTGCCTCATATTATAAAAATACGTTTCAACATGGAGGAGTATCACTTGAGGAGATGATCATCCCTTTTATAACTTTATATCCTAAAAAATAATAGTGTATGTCTATAATCTTATCATCGGCCGACAAGATAAATAAGGCAGCCAAAGAATTTGTAAAATTGATGGGAGATTGCTCAATTTTTGCTTTTTACGGTAAAGTTGGAGCCGGCAAAACCACCTTTATCAAAGCTATCTGCCTTGAGCTGGGAGTAAAAGAAGAGGTAACCTCACCTTCGTTCTCAATAATTAATGAGTACCGTTCAGAAACTACCGGAGATATCATATATCATTTCGATTTCTATAGGATTAAAAAAAATGAAGAGATTTTTGATCTGGGTTATGAGGAGTATTTTTACAGCGGCGCCATTTGTCTAATTGAATGGCCTGAATTAATTGAAGAACAGCTTCCAAATGGCACAAAAAAAGTTTCCATCGATGAAACCACCGATGGAAAACGAATTATTACCATAGAAGATTAAAGCAAACTCTACTCCTCTAATTTTGTCAACATATTTTCCGCCTACATATTTTATTATAAATAATTATTTAGTCGGAAAAATTCATCATTAGCTCTATAAAATTTATAGTAAAGCGTTAATCTTCTGTTGATAAACAGACTTATCAGCTGCACCTATTTGACGGTCAATAATTTTCCCGTCTTTAAACAACAGAACCGTAGGAATACTCATTATTCCGAATCTCTCCGGTAGCTGAGTACTCTCCTCAATATTACACTTGCCAATAATAGCTTTCCCCTCATATTCAACTGCCAACTCTTCAATAATTGGGGCTAAACGCCTACAAGGTCCACACCAGCTTGCCCAAAAATCAATTAATACCGGCTTGCTATCAGCAATAATAGCATCAAAATTTTTCTCAGTAATTTCAAGTTCCATACAAATACATTTTAAATAAATTAGTTAATTGAAAACTCTAAAAAATCCGAATGCCTAAGATAGTAAATAAGTTCATTTGTTACAGAAATTTTTCGACTTTCGGATTTTAATTCAACACAAAAACCAGAATCAACATCGTTAACGTGAAATCTCAACTCTACATCTCCCTTTTTACGGGTTAACATGTCAATCTCGGTAACTATCTCTTTGTTCATCAAAGGAAGCATAAAAGATATTGTTAATCTCTCTATTAATTTATCTTTGACATCAGAGAGTAAATCAATAGAGTTTATTACAAAGTCTATACGGTCTTGTATAAATTTATTTTTTTGATACTCTCCTTTAATGAACAGGAAATTGCCAATCACCATAAAATTTCTCCATTTCATCCAATCAGTTCCAAAAAGAGGTATTTCAAACGATCCACTATAATCCTCAATTTTAACTATTCCGTAAGGATTACCCTTTTTCGTAAATCCTTCCCTAAGATCAGCAACAATTCCACCAGTAATAATCTCTTTGCCAAGCAACTCTGCCTTTCTATCCATTTTATCCATACTTGTATTGCATACGAATTCAAAAATATATTTGAATTCATCCAATGGATGAGCTGAAAGATAGATGCCTATCAGCTCTTTTTCTTTATTCAGCCGTTTTAAAGATGACCATTTTATTAACTTTGGTATTGCCGGAGTAAATATTTCCACCTCCTCATTCATTCCGAAAAGAGAATTTACCGACATTTGTTTATCTATCTGATATTTGCCACCATATCTAACAAGCACCTCAGAAAACGTCTCTCCTCTAACACATGGCTCTAAAAACTGTTCACGTGAAATTTCAGAGAAGCAATCAAATGCTCCAGCCATAGCAAGATTATCAATATTCCTTCTATTACACGCTGTCAAATTAACCCGTTGAACAAAATCAAAAATGTCGTTGAACGTACCATTTTTATCACGTTCTTCCACAATAGCCTGTACTGCATTTTCTCCTACACCTTTCACGGCTGCCAATCCAAATCTTATGTCTCCCTTGCGATTTACACCAAATTTCAGTTGACTCTCGTTAACATCCGGACCTAATACCTGAATACCCATACTCTTACATTCGTCCATAAGTTTGGTAATCTCGCTAATATCAGAGAGATTTCTACTTAAATTGGCTGCCATATACTGTGAGGGATAATTTGCTTTCAGATAGACTGTTTGATATGCAATCCATGAGTAGCATGTTGCATGCGATTTATTAAAAGCATAAGAGGCAAATTTCTCCCAGTCGCCCCATATTTTATCCAACATTTTAGGATCATGTCCATTCTCTTTCCCACCTTCAATAAATTTAGGCTTAAGACTATCTAACTCGCTTCTGAGTTTTTTACCCATAGCTTTCCGCAACGAATCACTTTCACCACGTGAAAAATTAGCTAAAAGTCTTGACAAAAGCATCACCTGCTCCTGGTAAACCGTAATTCCATATGTATCTTTAAGATATTTTTTCATGCATGGAATATCGTATTCTATTGGTTTCCTACCCTGTTTCCTATCAATAAAATCGGGAATATAATCCATCGGCCCCGGACGGTATAAAGCGTTCATAGCTATAAGGTCCTCGAAAACTCCCGGTTGCAACTCTCTAAGATATTTTTGCATTCCCGGTGATTCAAACTGAAAAGTGCCTACTGTGCGTCCCTCACAATAGAGATCGAAAGTTTTAATATCATCTAACGGAATCTTCTCAATATCCACCTCCTTACCAAGACTTTTTTTAATATTCTCTACAGTATCTTTAATAATAGATAATGTTTTAAGTCCTAAAAAATCCATCTTTATAAGGCCCGTCTCCTCTATTACACTTCCCTCATATTGAGTTACCAACACCCTTTCACCATCCTTTAACTCAGCTGTACTCACCGGCACCCAATCAGTAATATCGTCACGACAAATTATTGTACCACAAGCATGCACGCCTGTATTGCGCACATTCCCCTCAAGCATTTTAGCAAATTTGATCGTATTTCGCATAACAGGATCTGTTGAAGCCTCAGCCTCCTGAAGAATCGAAACACACGATATAGCATTAGATAAATTCATTTCCATATCAGGTAATCGGTCCGGAATAGCTTTACAAAGCCTATTAGAGGTCTCTAATGGAAGTTTTAATACTCTTGCAACATCTCTTATAGAGGTCTTTGTTGCCATAGTACCATATGTAATAATATGCGCCACCTTATTGTGTCCATACTTTTGTGTTACCCATTGTAGAACTCTTGCTCTACCGTCATCATCAAAATCAACATCTATATCGGGCAATGAAATTCTATCCGGATTTAAAAAACGCTCAAATAATAAATCGTACTTAATAGGATCAATAAGAGTAATACCAAGGCAATATGCCACAACCGATCCCGCTACTGAACCTCGACCAGGTCCAACAGACACCTCCAACTCATTACGTGCAACATTAATAAAATCCTGTACTATTAAAAAATAACCCGGAAACCCCATGGTCTTCATTACGTGCAACTCAAAATTCAATTGCTCCATAATGTTATCCGGAATCGGATTACCATACTTCTCCTTTGCTCCATCCAAAGCCAATTTTCTCAAATAATCAGCCTCAAATTTTATTCTGTATAGTTTTTCATATCCTCCAAGAGCCTCAATCTTAGCCAAAGCCTTATCTTTAGTCAAAACTGCCACTCCTTTTTCATTACTGGTAAATTCATTAAACAATTCCTCTTCTGAAAATTTAACTCTATAAGACTCCTCGGTACCAAACTCCTCCGGTATAGAGAACGTAGGCATTATAGGAGAATGATTTATTGAATACTCCTCTATTTTTTCAAGAATCTCTATAGTATTTGAGAGTAATTCTTTTTGATCGGCAAATAGTATATTCATCTCCTCTTGTGTTTTAAACCACTCCTGTTTTGAATATCTTATTAATGCCGGATCATCAACATCTCTACCTGTACTTAGACATATAAGAAGTTCATGCGCATCAGCATTTTCCTCGTCTAAAAAATGGGTGTCGTTGGTGCAAATTCTCTTTATACCAAATTTATCTCCGAGTTCATTCAACATTTCATTTACCTTAGTTTGTAAGGCAAAAGTTTCATGGTTAGCATTGGCAACAGTAGCCTTATGTCTCTGTATCTCCAGATAATAATCCTCTTTAAAAAGCTCTTTATACCATGTGGCAGCCTCTTCGGCTTCCTCCTTAAGACCGGCTAAAAGTTTTTTTTGCACTTCTCCACCTAAACAGGCTGAACAACAAATAAGGCCCTCATGATATTTCTCAATATCCTTTCTATCTGTTCTGGGGTGGTAGTAGAAACCGTCCACCCAAGCTCTGGATACAATTTTAACCAGATTGTGATATCCTTTTTTATTTTTTGCCAATAGTATAAGATGATAATTAGCCGCATCGGGTTTACCCTCTTTAAATTCTTTATCCCTGGGAGCCACATAAACCTCACATCCAACTATAGGCATAATATGTTTCCCCTCTTTTGACAAAATTCTATTTTGCTTTTCACAATAGTTTAAAAACTCCTTTATCCCCATCATGTTACCATGATCAGTTACGGCCACCCCTCTCATTCCATCAGATATAGCCTTATCTACCATTTTATGGATATTAGTCTGTCCATCAAGGAGAGAATATTGAGTGTGAACATGTAGATGAACAAATTCCTGCATAATAGGTTTTAAAATTTATAATGAGCTTATAAAGATAAGCCCGATACTCTAGCTCCGCAAGTGGTCAGAGAGAAAAAGTTTTCAACTATTAAGTATTAAATTTTATCTTCATATAGTAAAATATATCTCATATTGCATGATTATTTAAAAAGAGTTACCTTTGTCCTCATCGTAAAAAAGAGAACTTGATGAGCCTAAATAAGAAAAGCGTAACAACCATTAACAAAGAGGGTAAAAGTTTCCTTTTATGGTCTCTGTTATTTTTTTTTATAGTAAACTCATTAATGTTTTTACCTTTTATATATGGTTGGTACTCCTATATTGTTCTATCCATCTCTTTAATATTACTTCTTATAATAGTAAATTTCTTTAGAAATCCGCATCGTCGTTTTCCAAGCGAAGACACAGAAAAAGTGGTTGTAGCTCCTGCTGATGGTGTTATTGTAGCTATCGAAGAGGTTGACGAACCCGATTATTTTTATGATCGCAGAATTTTAATCTCAACATTTATGAGTGTTTTGGATGTACATGCCAATTGGTTCCCGGTTAACGGAACTGTTAAAAAGGTAGAACACCAACGCGGCTCTTTTCATGCAGCATATAAGGCCAAATCAAGTGTTGAGAATGAACGTTCGCTTATTGTGATTGAGACTCCTGAAGGACACGATATTCTTGTTAGACAGATTGCCGGAGCTCTGGCGCGAAGAGTTATCACTTACCCAAATATAGGTGATAAATGCCATATAGACAATCATTTGGGTTTTATTAAATTGGGATCTAGAGTGGATATTTATCTTCCTTTAGACTCTCTTGTCTGCGTTAAGATGAAGCAGAAAGTTATAGCCAATAACACCATTCTTGCAAAACTTCCTTAATCTTACAATATAAAAATGGGTAAAAACAGACTTCTAAAACATATTCCGAACACCATAACCTGTTTAAACCTGTTTTCTGGCTGTATGGCTTGTATGGCAGCATTTTCTCACAATTATAAAAGTGCTTTTTTGTGGATATTTGCCGGAGCTGTTTTTGATTTTTGCGATGGCTACTTTGCTCGTTTTCTCAACTATTTTTCTCCTATTGGCAAAGAACTTGACTCTCTGGCAGACTTAATTACCTTTGGACTTGCTCCATCACTACTATGTGTAAGTATGCTCATGGAGTTTACCCATCTTTTTAGCGGTGTAATGTCAGAAATTTTACCCCTATTCGGTTTTTTAATAGTGATTTTCTCCGCCTTAAGATTAGCAAAATTCAATATAGATACTAAACAGTCCAACTCTTTTATAGGCCTTCCTGTACCAGCTAACGCTCTATTCTGGTGCGGAATAGCCGCCATTTCTCAATCCATGGTATTTAAAGAGAGTTATTATATGTGGATTCTGTTGTTTCTAATTCTTCTCTTCTCGTTTCTAATGATAAGTAAACTGCCAATGTTTTCGCTAAAGATTAAAAATTTGAAGTGGACTGAAAACAAAATCTATTTCATTTTTCTTATTGTATCCATTTTTTTTCTGTTATTATTAGGCGTCTCCGGATTGACAGTTGTTATAGTATGGTATATATTATTATCCATACTGACAAAAAAATCTTAACTTTATCTCATTTGGCACGAATTTTGTGCTAATTATAGAAAAAACTACTAACTCAGATGATCTTTTTTACACACCTTCTTTTCTCAATTTTTATAATATTTCTATTTGCGCTATTATTTATACTCTCTTTCTTATCAAATCAATTGAGGCGTATGTTTAGGAAAAAAAATATATTTAGAAAAGATGGCTCCAAAAAGAGAGAGAATTACGATATACAATACAATGAAAAGAGAGCTAAAAAGAAAATTTTCGATGCGGACGATGGTGAATATGTAGATTTCGAAGAGATTGATCAATAACCGCCTATCCTATCTATTAAGCTATATGCTATTAACGCCTATTTTTAAAAAACAAGCTCATAAGTTTAGACGCCTCATCAGCTAAAACTCCTTTAACCACCTCAGTCTTTGGATGTAAAGAATCGCTAGCATATTTTAAATAACCTCGTTTTTCGTCGCCGGCTCCAAAAACAAGACGCCCCATATGAGACCATCCAATTGCTCCTGCACACATAACACAAGGCTCAACTGTAACATATAGTGAACATTGGTCAAGATATTTTCCTCCTAAATAATTTGCAGCGGCAGTTATCGCCTGCATCTCCGCATGGGCAGTAACATCTTGTAGTCTCTCGGTTAAATTGTGCGCTTTGGCTATAACTACGCCGTTAGAAACCACAACAGCACCCACTGGCACCTCATTCTTTTGTGCTGCCTTTTCAGCCTCATTCAATGCAATTCGCATATATTTCTCGTCTTCATTTTTCTCCATATTAATACAAAAATACACTCTTTTTTGTAAGATTTATTCCCTATTGAAAAAAATACTATTTCCACACTATCAAGAACTCCTATTTCCTGTTTTTTTACATAACTTTGCAATAAATGAAACTCCAAATGAACAGCCATTATATATTAGGAATTACCGGAGAATCACAAGCTGCTTCGTTCCTTGAAAACAAGGGATACACTATTCTTCACAGAAACTGGAGATCAGGACATAAAGAGTTAGATATTGTTGCAACTATAGACAACACCTTAATTATTGTTGAGGTTAAAACAAGATCAACCACCAATTTTGGTAATCCTGAAGAGGCTGTAAACATTAGTAAAATAAGAAAGATTGTCTCTGCTACCGATGCTTATATCCGTTTTTTTTCTATCGATATTCCTGTAAGATTCGATATTATTACAATAATCAACAAAAATGGAGTCGTTCATTTAGAACATATTATAGAGGCATTTTTCCCTCCAATATCCAAATAATTATATGTTAAACAAATCTATTAAACTTCATTCATTATTAGAAACCACATCAACAAACAGTTTTCTTCGGGATTCAATAGTTGCTGATTCAAATTTTAGATTCGAAATAGCTATTACAAAGCATCAAACTGCCGGAAGAGGACAGAGAGATAATAAATGGGAATCTGAGTATGGTAAAAATTTGTTGTTCAGTATCCTTGCCTATCCCAGTTTTATTCCTGTTAAATGTCAATTTATACTCTCCGAAGCTGTCTCCCTATCAATTATTAAGAGTCTAAAGCAAACAATAGAATCCAATTTAGCTAAAGAGCTCACTGTAAAGTGGCCTAACGATATCTATTGGAAAAACAAAAAGCTTGGGGGTATTCTCATTGAAAACGATATACAGGGTTATTATCTGCATAGGTCAATTATTGGTATTGGTTTGAATGTTAATCAGAGTCTTTTTAAAAGCAATGCTCCAAATCCTGTCTCTCTATTTAACATAACCGGAGTAGTTACAGACTTAGACCTACTGTTTGAAAAAATCACAGAACAGTTTCTATACTATTTTTCACTCTTAGAACAAAATAATAGAGATATAATC
>DASRNO010000029.1:0-3362 GCA_035647375.1 Bacteroidaceae bacterium | reverse complement strand
CAGATTTTTTTATAGTTTTTAATATA
Organism: Bacteroidaceae bacterium; assembly: GCA_035647375.1. Taxonomy (GTDB): domain Bacteria; phylum Bacteroidota; class Bacteroidia; order Bacteroidales; family Bacteroidaceae; genus Colenecus. The sequence continues at coordinate 3,336 of DASRNO010000029.1, read as the reverse complement.
GAGCTATTTATTTGAATTTTCACATATAGGTTAAAAGTTAACATTCATAATATAAGGGGTTCCGGATTTGGTTATACCCGTACCCACAGCATTGAATTCCGTAGAGAAAGAATTATTATAAAATTCAACCTTGGCTCGTCCCATTTGGTCAGTGATTACATTAGGATTCCAATATAGAGTTCTACGATAGTCTACATCGCCCATCACAGGCCCTTCCGGATAAGTAGGATTATAGAATTCGTGAGAATCAGAGTATCCTTTTAGCGTGGTAATACGTTTACCAATATTTAAAAGTTCTTTTCTACTACTCTGATCTTTGTTATCCTTCATCATAATATCCACCACCATAAAATTCTGTATCCATCCGGCACTATTCTCACCGGGATAATCAATACGGATAGAGTGAAAAGAGGAGATAGGATAATTAGAATCGTCAAATAATTGATCATATCCCAAGTCGTTAGAAAAGCTTATCATCTCCGGATTTCCAAAACCGTAATTTTTGTCGGCATTATTAAATAAGTCACTATAAGAGGGCGAAATAGCCATTACTGCGCCAAGCCCCATAGGGTTGTCAAAAACCATCAAACTCTCAATATTTTTAGTGTCTATTGAAAGAGGCGATTGACGATTCCTTGAGGAGTAAAGACCATTTTTATTGCGTATCAGCCACAATACATGACGACCGTTAATCTCTCCTCTTAGAGATACAGCATACCCCTTGTCGATAAGATATCCCAACACATCTGTTGTATATTCACCGCCGTCCATCTCAACCTCAACATCACTATTTACATCATAAGCCTTGAAAGTGTAATAGTCTATAAATATTCTTTCTCCTTTTACTTCAACCTCGGGGAGTAGATAATTCTCCTCATCGCCCTCATTATATATCTTGGGTTTTATAATATTAGCAACCATTGTATTATCTATTCCTGTTTTTTGAAAATCGCAAAATAGTGTCTCGCTCGTTTCAAGAGCTCTGGCTGGAGGTGTCAGAGAACGCTCCAATTTAATACGTGCGTTTGTAGCTGTAAGTTTTTTTCTTTTTGTTCCCGTATTGATAGTAACATAAGCTTCACCCTCAAAATCAGAAATATTCAATCCAAAATAACCATTCTTGTCGGTTATGCATGTAAATCGTTCCGTTTTAGTTTTGTCCGGCGGTACTACAGCAGCTAACACTTTAACTCCCTCCATAGGTTTTTTTGTTAAAGGTGACAGAATCCATCCGTTAAACATTATTGAATCTTCCATGCGATGCACCTCTTTAAATTCACTTACTCCCGCCATTTTACTCCACTCATAACGATCCCACCCCTGCACCAACATTAAAAGATCTAATGCCGCGGCTCGATTCTCATTATCGCTCTCAAAATAATATTCAGGTTTATAAATTAATCCTTTTAGATCAGAAGATAACAACATGGCTGTTCTAAGATCATCATAATGTTCCGGTATTGATAATCTTGAATCACGTACAGACAAACAAAACCTATCTTTGAAAGGAATACCCATACCCTCTTTCAACGAAAATTCAAGTTCAATTTTTTCAAAGGGGCCGTAATGGCTTTTGTTTGGTTTCACTGTCAATTGTGGAATTGTACTTTTAGAGTTGTTATAAATAGAGCGGCTACATATAATTGCTCCATCTCTGTTAAACAGATTCAGCCGGCATACACCCTCCGGCGCTTTGTATATTGGTATTGTTTTTAACGCTTTAAGATTGTATAGTGTAAGAGTGTCAAAATATATCAACTCACCCCTACAGGTCAGAGTCAAACCAAGAGTGTCGGCTCTAAAATCTGGAGTAGATAATATTTCAACTTTAAAATTAACGTCACGTTCATCTTCAACATTGATAATACAACCCGAATATTCAGAATTGGGCAGATCAAATTTAAAGGTTTTATTGTTGAATATGAATTCAGCACTTTGTCTTTTCCCATCGGGAGTATATACAAAAGAACCCATTCCATCGTGAACTGTTTCAAAAAGAATATCTGTATCTGTTAATTTTCCACTTACAAAGACTCCCATGCCATTGTCGGTGGTTGCTTTGAAAGCTACATTACAGGGTTTTCCCACAATAAGATGCCCACCCTCAGGGTAAAATTCCACATTCAAATTTTGTAATATTGCCGTTTGTGGCCGCTTTTGATCAACACTACTCTTTCTTATCTGTATAGAAGGAGAATTGGTGTAGTAATCTCCATCTGTCTCAGGCCGTTCATATACAGCCAGTATACGTGAAAAAAGTGTATTATAGTTAAAATTAAGCATATTGGCAGTGTAAGCTCTAACTTCGTAATAACCGCTTGGGTAATTCATTACACCACGCAGTTCACGAGCTTGCCTTGTGGAATTATCCATCAGCTCTATTGATCCATCGGCCTGCCCCTCAGTTATTTTTAATTTTTCCTGTTTTAAAATTACGCCGTCCGGCGATAACAATTCAACATATAACACTTTACTGGGCGTTAAACGCAAATTCGATGCATTTACCACATAAGCTTTGAAAAACAGAGTCTCTCCAGTAAAATAAGAGGTGTTATCAAATTGTAAAAAAACTTTTTCCTGAGGATAGATGTTTTCAAACTGATATACATTGACCGCATAGCGGGTAAGTAACTCCACTGCAGTTTGTGCAATAGAGTGTAGGTGGGTAAGTGCTAATATAATTGAGATAAAAATATATTTTTTCATAATTTCAAATATTAAATTATTACACTTTAAATAATCTGGGAAACAGCTAAAAAGTTATTAATTCATCTATACTATTCCTGTTTGTAAAATATTTTCCGCAACTTACAGTATCTTCAAAATAGCACCAATCACTATTATTTAACCATATTAATAATCACATACAGGACGAATTTGAAGTTGTTGATAACGATAATAGAAATTTACTTTTGGGAATATAGGAGCTATTGTAATAGCGAAAGTACCCATTTCAAATTCGTCATTATAAAAATAGGAGATAGTACCTGTCCATAATCCCCCAGGAGTCTCTTCTTTTTCACCATCAAGATAGATTTCGAAGAAGCAAGATATATCAATATAATTTCCATTAGGGCCAATAAAATGACAATAAGATTGAAATCCGCCAATTTCAGTAATCTTACATTTTTCCATCAGTTCTCTGGCCTCTTCGGCCGTTGGCATACGCCATTTACCACCCATCTTCTGTTTAACTACATCATATTCGGTACCACTTATCTCATCGCCAATATCCTGATATGTGCCATTCTCAGATGAGTAATATTTATATACAGCCTTAGAACCCTCATAATTGGATTCTGTAACACCCCATGCATATCCTACACCATCTTCAAG
>DASRNO010000028.1:0-19630 GCA_035647375.1 Bacteroidaceae bacterium | reverse complement strand
CTTTAATAGAGAACAAAGTTAATTAAAAAAGGAATAAACCTACTGTAATTGACTAAAAAAACTCATAGTGTTCCCAAAGGTTTACAACTATTTAGAATCCTTTCGCATTTATCTATCCGGAAAATGGATTATATTTGCTTAAAAATGTTTTTATATTAGCTATGGTTGAAATATTCTGCAAAAACAATAATACATCAAAAAAATTCAAAGCCGGCTTTACTCTTTTAGATATAGTCGAGGAGTTCAATCTTGATATAAAAAGACCTATCTGTGCACTTGTAAACAACAAAGTGGAAGGTCTATCCTACACGGTATTTAAAAATAAAGATGTAGAATTTCTTGACTTACACTCGTCGGATGCATTAAGAGCATATTCAAGGGCTCTGTTTTTTGTATTAAATAAGGCCGTCCTGGATCTTTTCCATAAAGGAAGCACAGAGATGGCCAATCCAGTCTCTAAAGGAATCTACTGTCCTATACATATTGGAAAGAAAATTTCAGAGACCGATGTAAAATTAATAAAAGAGAGGATGACAGAAATAATTGACGCAAAAATGCCGTTCGTTCGTCACAAATGCCACACCTCTAAAGCTATTGAAATTTTCTCCTCAGCGGGGCGTCAAGATGCCGTAAACCTTCTTAAGTCTACAGGGCAGATCTATTCCAACTATTACACTCTTGGAGATTTGGCCGACTATTTCTTTGGATGTATGCCGCCGGATACAGGTTATCTTACTCTCTTTGACATAGAGCTTTGCGAGGAGGGGGTACTAATGAGGGTTCCGGACAAAAATAATCCTGACAGATTAGATGATAAGGTTAAACAGGTAAAAATGTTCGAAGTATTCAGGGAGCACCACTCTTGGCAAAAAATTCTTGGTATTTCAACAGTAGGAGATTTTAACACCGCTTGCAAAAACGGTGCTACAACAGCACTTATTAATGTAGCAGAGGCTTTACAAACTAAAAAAATTGTTCACATTGCCGATACTATCCTCTCAAAACATCAGTCAGGCACTAATATTAAAATTATTCTTATTTCAGGTCCCTCATCGTCGGGTAAGACAACATTCAGCAAAAGGCTTCAAATTCAACTAATGGCTAACGGTCTCACGCCAAAAGTTATTTCGCTCGACAACTATTTTGTAGAGAGAGAGCAAACTCCTAAAGACTCTGATGGAAATTGGGATTATGAATCTTTTTATGCTCTTGATCTGAATCTATTTCATGAGCAAATTAATGATCTACTTAAAGGGAAAAGTATTGAACTTCCCACGTTCAACTTTGCTCTTGGAACAAAAGAGTATCTTGGAAATAAGATGACTCTGAACAACAATGAAATCCTGATTATGGAAGGTATTCATGCCTTAAATCCACTACTAACTTCGAACATGCCGGACAACATCAAGTTTTTAATCTATGTATCTGCATTAACTTCAATACGTCTGGATAATCACAACTACATACACTCTACAGACAATAGATTGTTGCGCCGAATTCTTCGTGACTACAAATATCGCGGATACTCTGCTTGTCAAACAATCTCAAGATGGCCTAGTGTTAGAGCAGGCGAAGATAAATGGATTTTCCCCTTTCAAGAGAATGCCGACGCAATGTTTAACTCCGCACTTTTATTCGAAATAGCTCTATTAAAAGATCTCATCGACCCCATTTTGTCACAGGTTCCTGAAGACCAGCCGGAATATTCCGAAGCTCATAGGCTAAGAAATTTCCTTAAATTATTCATATCTATCACAGATCGTAATTTACCGCCCACCTCATTGTTAAGAGAATTTATTGGCGGTAGCAGTTTCAAATATTGATCTATTTAAGATGGCAAAAATCGGTAATTCTCAGAGGCAAGTACAAACTCAGATTCAAACCCAAGTTCAGACACTTTCACCACAACAAGTGCTTGAAGTTAGGCTGCTACAACTATCAACAATCGAATTAGAAGAGCGAGTAAGAGCCGAAATATTAGAAAACCCTGCCTTGGAAGAGAAATCAAACTCTATTGAATCTGATTCTTTTACAGAGACATCTGAATCTGATTCTATTAACAGCAATGACAGCTCATTAGAAGATTTTCTCACAGACGATGATATTCCGGATTACTATACCAACCCTTCGTTAAATCGATCGCCCGATCAACAAGCTGCCGAGATTCCTTTCTCCGAGACAACTTCTTTTTATGATCTCCTTAAAGAGCAACTGGGTGAGCAAGATTTAACCGATCAACAAAGAAATATTGCTGAATATCTAATTGGATCTCTTGACAACAATGGAATGTTGGACAAACCTCTAAAAGTAATTGTTGAAGAATTAGCTATTTACAATGGCATAGATGTCAGTTTAGCACAAATTGAGAGTATTCTTCGTATAATTCAAGATTTTGACCCTGCCGGCATTGGAGCTAGAGACTTACAAGAGTGCCTCTTACTTCAAATTGAGCGAAAAGAAGATTCAAAAATTAAATTTTTAGCAAAGAGTGTAATAAAAGATCATTTTGAAGAATTCACACGAAAACGCTGGGATAAAATAATTCAAAAAATAGAAATAGACGAGACTACTTTCAAACAAGTACTAGAAGAGCTTTTACGCCTAAACCCTCGTCCCGGAAATGCTCTTGGAGAATCAATCGGAAAAAACAATCAACATATAGTTCCTGACTTTCAAGTTGAAACTTTCGAGGGACAAATTCAATTTTCTCTAAATAATTTCAATGTTCCGGAGTTACGGATAAGTAAATATTTCTCAGAAATGTTAGAATCACAAATTAGTAGTAAAAACAATACTCAGCGTGAAGCTGCGCTTTTTATACGTCAAAAACTTGATTCGGCCAAAGGCTTTATAGATGCCGTACGTCAACGAGAACAGACATTAACTCAAACTATGAAAACTATTATAGAGATGCAACGTCCTTTTTTCCTTGAAGGTGACGAAACTCTTCTCAAGCCTATGATTCTAAAAGATGTGGCCGAAAAGGCTGGATATGATATCTCTACAATATCGAGAGTTAGCAGTAATAAATATGTACAAACAAATTTTGGTATATTCCCTCTGAAATTTTTTTTCACTGACGGAATAACAACCAGTACAGGACAGGAGGTCTCTATAAAAAAAGTACACAGTATAATCAGAGAATTTGTCGATAACGAAAACAGCAAAAACCCGCTCACTGATGAGCAATTATCAAAATTATTAAAAAAGCGTGGTTATACAATTGCCCGCCGCACTATAGCAAAATATAGAGAACAGTTGGGAATTCCTGTTGCCAGAATGAGAAAAAAACATATACTAAACAATAACTCAGATGAAACCAATAGTTAGCATTATTATGGGCAGCATATCAGATTTGCCTATAATGGAGAGAGCAGCCGCTTTTCTTAACGACATGTGTGTCCCTTTTGAAATAAACGCTTTGTCGGCTCATCGAACCCCTGATTCTGTTGAAAAATTTGCTAAAGAGGCAAAAGATAGGGGTATCGAAGTGATAATAGCCGGTGCCGGTATGGCTGCGGCTCTTCCCGGAGCAATCGCAGCGAACACCATAATTCCTGTTATTGGAGTTCCCATTAAGGGCATGATTGACGGCCTTGATGCTATGCTTTCAATGATTCAAATGCCACCGGGTATTCCCGTTGCTACTGTTGGAGTAAACGGATCAATAAATGCGGCAATTCTGGCAATTGAAATCCTCTCTCTAAAAAATCCGGAACTATCTAAACGTCTGGAAAAATTCAAAGATGAACTTAAAAATAAGACAAAAAAAGCTAACATAGAGTTGAAAGAGATAAAATACGATTATAAAACAAACTAATAACTCTACCGGCCTTTTATAAAAAGGGAATAAATGAATAGAGAGAATTTTGAAATTATGTCGCCTGTTGGCTCATGGGAATCACTTTACGCTGCATTTCAAGCCGGAGCTGATTCAATATATTTTGGATTGGAGCATTTAAATATGCGTTCTAGATCATCAGAAAAATTCACCACTCAGGACCTAAAAGAGATAAGTAACTTGTGCAATAAACATAGAGTAAAGAGCTATCTTACACTGAATACGGTAATGTACAATGAAGACCTTAACGATCTGCGCTCCATTATAGACACAGCCTATAACGCCGGAGTATCAGCAATAATCGCCAGCGATGTGGCGGTTATGAACTATTGTTCACAAGCAGGTATGCCTCTACATCTCTCTACCCAGCTTAACATATCCAATATTGATGCTTTAAGTTTTTATGCCCGCTTTGCAGATGTTGTTGTACTGGCTCGTGAACTAAATTTAGAACAGGTTAAAGATATTCACAAACAAATCTATGAAAGAGCAATTCTGGGGCCCGGCGGTAAACCGGTACAAATAGAGATGTTCTGTCACGGTGCATTATGTATGGCCATAAGCGGAAAATGTTATCTTAGTTTGAACGAATTAGGAACTTCTGCTAACAGAGGTGCCTGTATGCAGATATGCAGAAGAGGTTATATAGTACGTGATAAGGAGAGTGATATTGAGTTGGAGATTGACAATCAATATATAATGTCTCCAAAAGATCTTAAAACTATAAGGTTTATAGATAAAATGATAGACTCCGGCGTTACTGTTTTCAAAATAGAGGGACGAGCACGTGGTCCGGAGTATGTAAAAATCGTCACAGAATGTTATAGAGAGGCGATAGAAAGTTGTATTGACGGCTCTTTTACCAAAGAGAAAAAAGATCTCTGGGACAGGCGTCTATCCACTGTATTTAACCGCGGTTTCTGGGATGGATATTATCTAGGGCAACGTCTTGGAGAGTGGAATTCCGGCTACGGCTCACAAGCCTCTGAAAAAAAAGTATATGTGGGAAAATGTACCGATTTTTTCTCAAAACTTGAAGTTGGCGAATTTTTAATCGAGGCTAACTCTATCAATCATGGCGATAAAATTTTGATTACCGGAAACAAAACAGGTGCAATAATCTTCAATCTGGAAAATCCCAGAATTGACAATCAAACTGTAATAACAGCTCAAAAAGGGAGTCTTATATCATTCAAAACACCCGAAAAAGTACGCCGTAATGATAAACTCTACAAACTTGAATTACGGAAATAGAAACAATGAGTAAAAATAGTATGAATATAGATCTATTTAAATATAGACGATTTTCAAGTAGCGAAATTATAGTAGGAAACACACCTATTGGCGGTAACAATCCCATCAGGTTGCAATCTATGACAAACAAGTCAACCATGGACACTATAGGGTGTGTAACACAAGCTAAACTTATCATAGCAGCTGGTGGAGAGATTGTACGTCTTACAACTCAAGGTTTAAAAGAAGCTCGTAATCTTAAAGAGATTAACATTGCTCTTAGATCCGATAATATTATGACGCCTCTTGTAGCTGATGTCCATTTTAATCCGGCGGTAGCCGATGTGGCAGCTCTCTATGCCGAAAAAGTACGTATAAACCCGGGTAATTATGTTGATCCGGCTCGGACTTTTAAACATCTTGAATACACAAATAATGAATATGAAGCTGAATTAAAGAGAATAAGAGATCGCTTCACACCTTTCCTTAAAATATGTAAGGATAATAATACAGCAATTAGAATTGGAGTAAATCATGGTTCTCTTTCTGATAGAATAATGTGCCGTTATGGCAATACTCCACAAGGTATGGTGGAGAGCTGTATGGAGTTTTTAAGAATCTGTATAGATGAGGATTTTAAAAACGTAATTATCTCTATAAAAGCTAGTAACACCGTTATAATGGTAAAGAGCGTAAGATTACTCTTAGCAACTATGATTGCAGAAAATATCTTTTTTCCTATCCATCTTGGTGTAACAGAAGCCGGCCAGGGTGAAGATGGAAGAGTAAAGAGTGCAGTAGGAATTGGAGCCCTGCTTGCCGATGGGATAGGCGACACAATACGAGTCTCTCTTAGCGAGGCTCCTGAAAAAGAGATACCAGTAGCGGCACTAATACGGGATTATATAACTTCACGTTCTAATCATAGTTATATTCCGGCCGTTCCCGCCAAAGAGTTCAATTATCTCAATCCAGAAAGGCGACATTCAAACGCTGTTGGGAAAATAGGAGGTTTAAATCCACCTGTCGTTATAGGTAATCTTACTTGTGAAAAATTAGAGACTCAATCGATTAACGTCTTGCCAGACGAGGAGCTTGCAGATATATATTACTGCGGAGAGAATCCCAACGCCTATTCAAGTGGAAAATTCCTTATGTTGGACTATCCTATTTGGAAAAAACAAAATAATTTACAGAATTCATATCCCGTTTTTGTAAGTTTCGGAGATAATTTTAACCCTACCGAGGTGGATTCATGTCAAGCCGGAGTAAAATTTTTGTTTGTTAACTACATGGCTATGACATCGTGTGTGGTTGATCTTATACGTCGTAATCCAGAGATAGTCATTATCAGTCAGAGCAATCATGTAAACAGATTGGGAGAACATAGAGCTATTGCGCATACTCTTATGGCTCAGAATATTTATAATCCACTGCTTATTTTTCAACACTATAACGAGACAGATATCAACTCTCTACGAATCAAAGCTGCTACCGACTGCGGAGTTCTGCTAATTGACGGTCTGACCGATGGACTTTTCCTGATAAATATGAATCCTGTTATTAATCACACCGATGTAGAAAGAGTCTCTTTCTCTATACTCCAAGCCACCAGAAGCAGAATAACCCGTACAGAATATATCTCTTGTCCAGGCTGTGGCCGTACTCTATTCAATCTTGAAGAGACAATATCAAACGTAAAGAGTGCCACTAACCATCTAAAAGGGTTAAAAATTGCCATTATGGGCTGTATTGTTAACGGTCCCGGAGAGATGGCAGATGCTGATTATGGATATGTAGGAGCGGGCCGAGGAAAGATAAGCCTTTATCGAGGCAAAGAGTGCATAAAAAAAAACCTACCCGAAGAGAGTGCAGTAGAATCCCTTCTAGAATTAATCAATTCCGACATTATAAAAATTACCAAATAACCTACTATTTGATTTTTAATGACTTAACCGTGTAAAGCGCTACCTCTTTACATCTGGAATAGTTTTTATCGCTTATATCAGTAGGAGTACTCAACAATATAGAAAAAGAGTTTCCATCTTTAAAAAAAAACCAAGACTCTATTTTACTCTCCTTACCATCTTCACCAGTTCTCACTTTACTTACTGTATGATAACGCAAATGTTCTATATCAGAATCAATAGGTAAGAAAGACATTGATCTATCTCTTTTTATAAGCGAATCTTGAGCTGAGGCATATCCAAAGTCCATAATTACACAAATAAACGAAGTAATCTGATAATGACGTATGTTTAAAATAGAACGGTGCCCACCATTATCGAAATCTCGATTTTGAACCGTTTTATCCCAATTACGGATCATCTCTACTGAAAACCACTCGTTTTCAATTTTTTCATATTTCCCAGCGGATTGAGCCCCCACCATCAAAGAAATGAATACGAATCCTAAAAATAAAATGTTTTTTTTCATAATAGTTATATAATTTTTAGTTCAAAATCTCTATTGAGACAGAGTCACTACAATAAATTTAATTTTGTTATTGTAAGAATTGTTAATTTAATAGATATGTAAATATAGTAATTAGATTTAAACAAAGCAATTTTTGTAAATTATTTCTCCTATTTAAATTATGGCTATTTTGTGTAACTTTGCAGAAACTTAAATCTGTATGGAGCATAAACTAAGCATATACAACACTCTAACACGTAAAAAAGAGTTATTCATTCCTTTAAACGCACCTGCCGTGGGTATGTACGTTTGTGGTCCAACCGTATACGGTGATCCACACTTAGGCCATGCCAGGCCGGCAATAACTTTTGATATTCTTTTCAGATATCTCACACATCTTGGATACAAAGTGCGTTATGTACGCAACATTACCGATGTTGGACATCTTGAACATGATATGGACGAAGGCGAGGATAAAATAGCTAAAAAAGCACGTCTTGAACAACTTGAACCAATGGAGGTATCACAATACTACACGCTACGTTACCATAATGCAATGGATAATTTAAATGTTTTGCCTCCAAGCATAGAACCACATGCTTCCGGGCACATCATTGAACAGATTCAACTGGTTAAAGAGATAATGGATAATGGATATGCATATGAAAGCGAAGGCTCTGTATATTTTGATGTTACTAAATACAACCAAGATCATCATTACGGTATACTGTCAGGAAGAAATATTGACGATATGATTGTTAACACCCGTGATCTGGATGGCCAGAGCGAAAAACGTAATCCCGCCGATTTTGCACTGTGGAAAAAAGCACAACCTATCCATATTATGAAATGGCCTTCGCCATGGAGCGAAGGCTTTCCCGGCTGGCACTGCGAATGCTCCGCTATGGGAAGAAAATATTTAGGAAACCGTTTCGATATACATGGAGGAGGCATGGATCTTGTTTTTCCACATCACGAATGCGAGATAGCGCAATCGGTGGCCTCGCAAGGAGAAGATATGGTGCGCTACTGGGTACATAACAATATGATTACAATAAACGGAAGCAAGATGGGTAAATCTCTTGGAAATTTTATTACCCTAGAGGAGTTCTTTACTGGAAATCATAAACTCCTTTCACAATCATACAGTGGCTTGGCAATCAGATTCTTTATACTTATGGCACATTACCGCGGAACAGTAGATTTTAGCAACGATGCTCTACAATCTGCCGAAAAAGCTTTGAGTCGTCTTCTTGATGCTTTTTCTGGAATTGACAGAATTGAGCCATCAAAACATTCAGAGGTAGATCTAAATATTATTAGAGAAAAGTGTTACAAGGCTATGAATGACGATCTCAACACTCCCGTGGTTATAGGCCACCTATTCGATGCTGCACGTATTATTAATCAGGCTATAGATAAAAGAATAACTCTAACAGAAAGTGATATTTCTGAACTCAGAGAGATTTTTAATGTTTTTCTATTTGAAATTCTTGGCATTAAAATTGAGTCAGGTAACTATTCTGAAAGAGAGATTATTTTTGGTAAAGTTGTGGATATGCTACTTGAATATAGAGCTACCGCTAAAGTCAACAAAGAGTGGGAAATTAGCGACAATATTCGTAACTCTCTTACAGCTTTGGGATTCGAAATTAAAGACAATAAAGATGGTTCAACCTGGAAACTAAACAGATAATATGATTAGACTTTTATTTCTCTCGCTGTTCTCGCTAACAATAATGAGCTCTTGTCATAATAGAGCTGCAAAATTGGCACACACTGCTCTCTCCATAGATAACAATATACAAGTACCTCTATTCAATGCAGACAGTGCTTTTCATTTCATCAAGGTTCAAACAGATTTTGGGCCAAGAGTACCAAACACCGCCGCTCATAAAACCTGTGCAGAATATCTGACAGCCAAACTCATAAGTTTTGGTGCAGAAACAGTAGTACAAGAAATAGAGGTTAAAACATTCGATAATACTATAATTAAAGGGTATAATATTATTGGCCAATTTAATTCAAATAGCAATAAGAGAGTAATGATCTGTGCACATTGGGACAGCAGGCCATGGGCTGATAACGATCCTGATCCCCTAAATCATCATAAACCCGTAGATGGAGCCAACGATGGGGCTAGCGGAGTAGGTGTTATTCTAGAGATAGCCAGACTAATATCTACCTTATCTCCCAAAATTGGAGTAGATTGTATCTTTTTTGATGCCGAAGATTGGGGCCCGGGAGATGACTACCAGGGCGACAGCAAAATGGAATATTGGGGACTTGGCGCACAATATTGGTCACGCAACCCCCATAAGGAGGGATATAATGCAAACTACGCTATTCTGCTTGATATGGTAGGAGGTGAGTCTGCCACTTTTTATCGAGAGGGATTCTCTAGACACTATGCTCCCAATGTTGTTAAAAACATCTGGGACACAGCTCTTTCGCTTGGTTATGGTCAATTCTTTCTCCAAGAAGATGGCGGTTATGTAACGGACGACCACTATTTCATAAATACTATTGCAAAAATACCGGCAATAGATATTATACCATATCATCCTGAATGTTCTATTAGTAGTTTCGGTCCTACATGGCACACATTAAGCGACAACATTAAAAACATTGACAAAAGTACTCTAAAAGCAGTTGGACAGACACTTTTAAATGTTCTCTATAACGAAAAATAGTTATGCAGAATATAGATAATATTCAAAACGAAATAATTGAGGAATTCAATATTTTCGACGATTGGATGGACAAATATCAGTTAATTATTGATGTTGGTAGCGAACATCCCCCGATCAACGACAACTATAAAAACGATGATAATCTAATAGAGGGTTGCCAAAGCCGTGTATGGTTACATGCCGAATATCATAAAGGCAAAGTTTTTTTTCAGGCCGACAGTGATGCTATTATAACTAAGGGACTTGTAGCCTTATTAATAAAAGTCTGGTCAGGACAATCCCCCAACGACATATTAACGAGCAATCTTTACTTTATAGATAGTATAGGCCTAAAGGAGCATCTCTCTCCCACCCGAAGTAATGGACTTCTCTCTATGATCAAACAGATGCAAATGTATGCTCTGGCTTTTAAGGTTCAAGAAAAATGAGAATTGGAGATATTTATCTGGGTGAAAAACCAGTATTTCTGGCTCCAATGGAAGATGTTACCGACTTATCCTTCAGGCTATTATGCAAAAGATTCGGTGCAGATATGGTCTATTCTGAGTTTGTTTCATCCGATGCATTGATCAGGAAAATTGAGAAAACCAGTAGAAAGCTGACTATCTGTAGCGAGGAACGTCCTGTTGGGATTCAGATATATGGAAAGGATCTAAACTCTATGGTAGAGGCAGCGAAAATTGTAGAAGCAGCAAAACCTGATGTTTTAGATATTAATTTTGGCTGTCCCGTCAGGAAAATAGCAGGTAAAGGTGGTGGGGCCGGTATGCTTAACAATATTCCAGTAATGCTCGAAATTACCCGGTCTGTAGTAAAAGCGGTAAAAATTCCTGTCACTGTTAAAACTAGACTGGGATGGGACGACAATAGCAAAATAATAGTAGAACTTGCTGAACAATTACAAGATTGCGGAATAAAGGCTTTGACCATTCACGGACGAACACGTACACAGATGTATACCGGGCATGCAGACTGGACATTGATAGGAAAAATAAAAGATAATCCCCGCATTAATATTCCAATTATTGGAAATGGAGATATCAACTCACCGGAAAAGGCTAAAGAGTGCTTTGACAAATACGGAGTTGATGGCATTATGGTGGGACGCGGCAGTTTGGGCCATCCATGGATTTTCAAAGAGATTAGGCATTACCTTAATTATGGAATTAAAATGCCTGAACCAAGTTTAAAATGGAAAATTGAAGTGTTAAAAGAGGGAATAGATCAAAGCGTTGAAAGATTAGGTGAAAGAATAGGTATAATTCATAGTAGGCGACATTTAGCTGCAAGTCCTGTTTTCAAGGGATTGCCCAGTTTCAAAAGCACCCGTATCGCCATGCTCCGGGCCGAAACCATTACCAATTTATTTTCGATTATGGATAACGTAGCCCGAAGATATGACAATTTAGAGATTTCTGAATAGAGTTCTATTTTTTTGCACTCTTATTATTGGCTATAGCCAGAATTACACCAAGTGCTACTCCTAACAAAGCGGCAAATAGTACTTGAAAATTTGGCGGAAGAATAAATGTTATAGTGTGTGCAGGATACCAAAAAAGCGGTATCGTTTTTTTGAACACAAAATTAAATTGAGTGTCCCAGTCCAAATTGACAAAAATTTTACTCATAGGTATAGGTTTTGAAAAAAAACCCTTCAAAGAGCCACCGGTGTTTAAAATATGAGTATCGGTTATTTTATGGAATGTCATAAATATTGGAGCAAAGAATGTATTTAAAAGTACACTCACAGAGAGAGCCACAATCAATTTCTGTAAAGAAAATCCGGGATTTGTGAACCATGCAGCAGCCTCAGTTGCTCCACAAACCTCATATAATTTTACCGTACCTGCCTTAAAAACCACAAAAGCACCCCAGATAAAAACTCCCAAAACTCCCCAGACTAACATTCTGGGCAGAATACCAAAACCCTTGCTATTGTATACTCCCTTTTTAATACGTAATCCTATCATCTCGCCTAACGTAGCAAGAATGGCGAATTTAAAAAAACTCATAATTACCGGATAATTCGCTGTCAAAGTGTTGAAAGTCTCACCCGCCACCTTTGTGAAACAAAAAAAAGATGCCACTATAACAACACATAAAACAAGAATATAATCTCCCTTTTTCATAAAAATATTGTTTTAAAGATTAATATTTACTCCCAGCCTTTAATCAACTCCAATCCTTGGTTCTCTGCAATTTTGATAGCTTTATTTAAATCGTCAGGGCGAACAATCAGCACAAGTTTACCCTGATGATGAAAAGTGTATAGATAATTTATCCCCACATCTCCGTCTGTTAAAATTTTCACGGCATTGGCAAAATCTCCAGTAGTTGCCGACACCTTAATAGCAAGTACCTCATTCACATTTGTCAAAACTCCTTTCGCTCTGAAGAGTTCCATAGCCTTATATTGGTCAGAGGTAATTAACCTAAGAATTCCATAATCAGAAGTATCGGCTACCGATGCGGCTTGAATCTGAATTTTCTCTTCACTAAGTGCTTTAAGGATTTCACCCAGTTTGCCCTTTTGATTCTCAAGAAATACAGACAGTTGCTTTATTGTCTTCATAATGTGAATTATTAATAGTTCTGACGCGAATCTTTCACCCTTACCGCTTTGCCCTCCGATTGAGGTATTGCACCTTTGCTTACAAGTTTAACTTTTGGAGTTAAAAGAATTTCATCCTTTAACCTGCGGGTAATCTCTTTTGTGAGATTCTGTAAAGAGAGATAGTCGTCTGTAACCTTTGCCAGCTCCACCTCAATTGTCATCTCGTCATTATCGTTAATTGTCTCTATAAAAATCATATAATCACTTGCAAGCTCTGAGAAATCCATTAGAATCTTCTCTATCTGAATTGGGAATATATTTACACCTTTTACTATTATCATATCGTCACTACGCCCTTGAAAACGGTCTAAGCGTTTATGAGTTCGTCCACATGGGCACTTTCCCGATAAGATTCTAGTCAAGTCGCGTGTGCGATAACGAAATAGTGGCATAGCCTGACGATTGAGCGTTGTCAACACCAACTCTCCTATCTCTCCTTCCGGAACTGGCTCCAGTGTTAATGGATCAATAATCTCTACAATATAGTTGTCTTCCCAAATATGCATACCCAGCTGCTCCTGGCACTCAATAGCTACACCGGGACCACACATCTCGCTCATTCCAAAATTATTATATGCCTTGGCTCCCCACATCTCCTCTATACGTTTACGTTGAGCCTCTGAATGTGGCTCCGCCCCAATTATAAGTGTATGAATATTGGTCTCTGTAGCAGGATTAATTCCCATCTCCATGAAAACTGCCGCAAGCCTGGTGGCATAACTTGGTATACAGTGAAGAGCTGTTGTTCCAAAATCCATAATGAATTTTACATGGCGCATACTGTTACCCGCTCCTGCCGGAACAGTCAGGGCGCCCAAACGCTCCGAACCATTTTGAATTCCAAGGCCACCGGTAAACATTCCGTATCCCGATGTGTTCTGAATAATATCTTCATTGCGCAAACCTATTGCATACATGCTACGTGCCATTGCATCAGCCCACTGCTCAATATCCTTACCGGTATGTAGAACAACTGTGGGATTACCTGTTGTTCCACTCGAAGAGTGTAGACGCACCACCTGACTCAATGGAACCGAAGAGATCCCAAAAGGGTAATTAGAGCGTAAATCTTGTTTGGTTGTGAATGGGAAACGTATTATCTCCTCCACATTTTTAACACTATCAGAAGTAATACCCTTTCCCTTAAGTATCGGGGCGTAAAATGCAGATTTTTGAGCTATCTCTACTGTTTTTTTCAACCGCTCAGTCTGTAATCTCCTAAGCTGTTCTACCGGCATAGTCTCAATCTCTTCCTGCCAATACTCTCTATTCATATTCTGAAATGCTTCTTTTTAATAATTTTACAAAAACAAAATTTATCCACCTCTGTACCAAAGTCTCTGTTTTGACATTTAGTTTTGACTAAAATTGCACAAATGTATAAATATAATGTATAAAAGGCAAAAAACTCCTAAATATATTTTGATTCAATATAGCTTTAACAGACTGGTTTTCAGCCTTGTCATAAACAGTACAAATAAGAGGAAAATTTGTACTGTTTTTGAACCACCACCTCAAAAAATTGAATAAAAAATATGATACTAAATATTCCGTTTAAAATCAAAACGTTTAGGGCTCTACTTGCAGGTTTTCTTTTATAATACTTTTTTCTTTCATTGAAAAATTAGAACTTTGCCCACATATGACGTAAAATTTAATGAATAAGAAACTTTTACTTGGCGACGAAGCAATAGCACAAGGCGCAATTGATTCAGGATTAAGCGGCGTATACGCATATCCTGGCACTCCTTCAACGGAGATTACAGAATATATACAGAGTTATCAGAAAACAACCGGTGATAATATTCACTGCCGTTGGTGCACTAATGAGAAAACAGCTATGGAAGCGGCTCTTGGTATGTCTTTCGCCGGAAAAAGAGCTCTTGTATGCATGAAACATGTAGGATTGAATGTGGCTGCTGACCCGTTTATCAACTCATCTATTACCGGAGTTAACGGTGGTTTGATTGTACTTGTTGCCGACGATCCCTCTATGCACTCTTCTCAAAATGAACAAGATTCACGATTTTTTGGCAATTTTGCTCTGATTCCCATACTTGAGCCCTCTTCTCAACAAGAGGCGTACGCTATGACAGAGTACGCTTTCGATATGTCAGAAAGACTAAAGACACCCGTTCTGATGCGTACTGTAACACGCCTTGCCCATTCAAGAGCGGTTGTAGAGCTTAAAGAAAAGAGAGAGCAAAACGAATTAAACCCTGTTAGCGGGAGTCGCGAATGGGTACTTTTACCAGCTATTGCACGTAAAAAATATGCCCTGTTACTTGACAAACAGCCGGAATTTCTCAGACTCTCAGAACAATCACTTTTCAATAAATTCTATCCAGTCAGAGGAAATCACGAAACAGGTGTTATAGCTTGTGGAAACACTTTCAACTATCTAATGGAGTGTTTCCCCAATAGTGCTCCCTTTCCGGTATTGAAACTTTCACAATATCCAATTCCGGTAGAGACCATAAGGAAAATGACGGAACAATGTGATAAATTACTCATAATAGAAGATGGACAACCATTCGTAGAGGAGCGTATAAAAGGGATATTGCCCACTCGTTGTCAAATTATTGGCCGATTATCGGGCAATTTACCACGTACCGGCGAACTTAATCCCGATTTTATAAAATCGGCTTTGGGAATAAAAAAACTGCCTCACTCCGATGCGGCTTTTAACGTAGTAGCTCGTCCACCTGCTTTGTGTCAAGGTTGCGGACATCGCGATGTTTATCATGCTCTGAATATTGTTCTAAAAGAGTTCGAAGGGGCAAAAGTGTTCGGCGACATTGGTTGCTACACTCTTGGAGCATTACCTCCATATCAGGCTCTTGATAGCACTGTCGATATGGGTGCCTCAATAACAATGGCTAAAGGTGCTGCAGATGCAGGACTATTTCCCGCAATTGCCATTATAGGCGATAGTACTTTTACACACTCCGGAATGCCGGGACTGCTTGATGCGGTTAATGCCAACTCTCCAATCACTATAATAATATCAGACAATTTAACTACCGGTATGACCGGAGGACAAGATTCTACCGGATTATATAAATACGAGGCCATATGTACAGGCATTGGAGTAGATCCTGAACATCTTAAAGTGGTTATTCCACTTCCTCAAAACATGGAAGCCATAACCGATATACTCCGTAAAGAGATAGCATACAAAGGATTATCCGTTATAATTCCACGTAGAGAATGTATTCAGACATTCAAACGAAAAGCAAAAGCAAAAAACAAACAATGAAAACCGATATAATATTAGCTGGTGTTGGAGGACAAGGAATTCTCTCTATAGCAAATGTAATTGGACAAGCAGCTCTCAAAGAGGGTCTTTATATAAAACAGGCCGAAGTTCATGGTATGAGTCAGCGAGGAGGAGACGTTCACTCCAATTTACGCATATCTTCCAAACCGGTTTTTAGTGATTTAATCTCTTTAGGGCAGGCTGATATTATTATAGCCATGGAACCAATGGAGGCTTTACGCTACAAGCCATTTCTCTCTTTCAACGGATGGATTGTTACATCATCAAACCCTTTTATTAATATAACCGGTTACCCGGAACAGAAAAAAATAATTGATGAACTAAAAAAACATCCCAATTTAGTTCTTATCGACACTGACACTCTGGGAAAAGAGAATAAAATGCCAAAAGCGGTTAACATGATACTTCTTGGAGCAGCATCTAAAGCGTTAAAAAACATAAGTTATAATAGGCTTAAGGAGAGTGTCAAAACCATATTCAACAACAAAGGTGAAGCAATAGTAGAGATGAATATAAAAGCTCTAGAAATAGGGCGTAACTATAAATAGAGAGATATGGAAACTATAATTCCAACCAATATAATAGATGACTATCTTAAAGAGATAGAGATATCAGACCTTAATAAAGCCTCAATTCGTCAAATTGGAGCTATAGTAGCTAACGCTGAGAAAAAAACCGGTAAGGAGTTTATACATTTTGAGATGGGAGTACCCGGCATACCCCCCTCTGAAATAGGAATAGAAGCACAATGCAATGCTCTAAAACAAGGTGTAGCATCAATATATCCCAATATTGAGGGTATACCCGAAATAAAAAAACAGGCCTCAAGATTTGTAAAAGCTTTTATAGATACAGATATCGATCCCCGTCATTGCATTCCCACAAGTGGAGCTATGCAAGGCACTTTCGCCGCTTTTCTTCTCTGCTCTCAACTCCATCCAAATAGAGATACTATTCTCTATATTGACCCCGGATTTCCCGTTCAAAAAATGCAGGCACAGGTAATAGGTATCAAACAGGCCTCTTTCGATCTCTTTGAATATCGGGCAGAAAAATTAGGCCCAAAGCTAGAGAGTTATCTAAAAAAAGGGAATATTTGTTGTATAGTATTTTCAAATCCTAACAATCCTAGTTGGATGTGTCTTAATAAAGAAGAGATTAACACTATTGGAAAACTTGCCAACAAATATGATGTAATTATAATTGAAGATTTAGCATATATTACAATGGATTTTCGCCGTGATGGTCTTGGAACTCCATTCAAACCTCCATTTCAGGTTAGTGTTTCCCATTTCACTGAAAATTATATGATAATGATTAGTAGCTCTAAAATATTCAGTTATGCGGGGGAACGTATAGCGGTAGCCTGTATTGCCGACAAGCTATATAAACGTAGTTTCGACACTCTTAGCAAACGTTACAGTATTTCACGTTTTGGAGCCGTTTATGCATACAACATGCTCTATACCATGTCGTCGGGAGTAACTCATTCGGCACAATGTGCTATGGCTGCCATGATGAAAGCAGCTTGTGATGGAAAGTATAATTTCCGTGAAGAGGTCCGAGAATATGCCCGCCGTACAGAAAAAATCAAGATTGAATTGTTAAAACACGGTTTTCACATTGTTTATGATAAAGATCTGGAAGAGAGTGTTAGCGATGGATTTTTCTTCACTTTTGGCTATAATACCCCAGAAGGTACTCCCATGGAGGGGGGAGAATTATTATACAAACTACTCAGTTTCGGCATAAGCGGAATTGTGCTATCCTCTACAGGAAGCACACAGCAAGGAATACGCGGGTGCTCTTCAAATATCCGTCCCGAACAGTTTCCCCAGCTCAGTGAACGTCTAAGGCTATTCAATGAGTTACATAAAAAGCAATAATTTGAATCTGTGCAAAGACTCTATTCCGGTTATTCTTACTTGTGCTTTGACTAAATTATACTTTAGAAAGAATATGTCATAGAGAGTACTAACCGGTTATTATTCACCCAGTGAGTATCGTTAACAGTACCGTCTCTCTGAACAGATCCATATGCAGCGGCAGTCCTCTCAAACTCGCACCCTATAGATAGATTATTTATGGAATAGGTAACTTGTGGAGATATCCTGTAAACTCTGTCTATATTTCCACCTCCAACAACATACAAAATATTGGGTAAAAGGTTCTCTTTTGCCCCCAAATTCTTCATATAGCCAATAAATAATCCCCCCTTCAATTTAGAACCATACATACCAATAGCCCATGTTGAGATACTTTTTAAAGGTGCATAATTATATGATCCATCGGCATTAATTTTTGTTGCTCCATAACCGGTTGGAAGGCCAAAATGAGACATATTCTCTCCCAATAAAGCCTTAGCTTTTACTGATAACATATGGTTTTTATAAGAGGCCTGTATCATTCCCGACAGGCCACTTAAATATTCAACCACCTTTATTTCCGTATTCCCAACGGTAGCAGTTGTTCTTGGAGCTATTCTAGACCAGTCAACTCCCATACCCACTGTAAAATTCTCGTTTTTATAGTTTAAACCCACATATAACTCAGGTAACAGGGAGTATTTTTGATATTCATAAGAGCGGCCATTGGGTCCTATTGAAGCATACTGAAACTGATAAATTACAGCACCAGAAAAGAGTATGCCTCTATTAGATCCAAGTTTTTGTTCATATCTTATTTGAGGAGAACGATTAAACAGATTAAAGGGAGCTCCCATCGATATTCCAACAACCTCTGGAAACATATCACTCAACATAGGATGCCATGTTTGACCTACTGTTAAAATCTTATCGCTCCAATCGAACTTTATATTTGCCTGTCTGATAAAAAACATGGTGGTGCTTCCGCTAAAACCGGTAAAATCGCCCTCAATCTGAGCCGATGTTTCAGCTTTACCAATATCCGGACCAATTAACCTAATCCCTAAACGGGAGGTTATTGCCATCATTGTTATTTTAGTACGATCATTTATATCATTCCCGGTATTATCAAATTTATAATCAAGGGGAAGTATATTAAAGAGATCTGCGGCCCCCTGTAAACTAAGTCTACTGTCTAAACAAAATTGGTTGTTTACAAAACCATACCAATTCATCTGATTTTTTTCAGAACTAGCCCGAGCAGCAATAATCACTATGATAACAAAAAACAGAGTTGCAATAGTTCTCTTTCTCATACTCATTTTTTATAATTTATAAACCTCTTTTTTACACTATCCTATAACTCTTTCCCACAACAGTCTCTTTTTTATATTCACCATTGCCCAATACGATCATTTCCAATAGACAAAGCTTTAACCCACTCTTTTGTAGGTGACAAATATAGATTTTTTTTACGAAATCAAGATTTTTTTATCTTCTTAAGAATTTATGTTTTCTCTTTGAACATATAAAAAAGAGAGTTTCCTATTTATTTTTACACTTTTCGTTTATCTTTGTCGTTTTGTTTAAGTAAAATTTATGGATTTTACCTTACAAATAGTGTTAGTACACTTTTTATTTGAATAAATTACTAACGGCCTAAATGGCCCTTTCAATAAACTATTAACT
>DASRNO010000027.1:0-40575 GCA_035647375.1 Bacteroidaceae bacterium | reverse complement strand
CATGTGTTAAGAGTGATTTATTTGAATTTTATGATGTAACAGAATTACAACATAATCTACCTAGAATAAAGAATACAAAGGAAGGTAGCTTTAATCATTATTCCTGTTTTCCTACTTTAGATGAACTTGCCGCATCATCAGTAGTAGCTGCAAAAATGAATACTGCTTGGCAAATGACTTTGGATGCGTGGTAGTGTGATAAAATCAGGGCAACCAAAGACTTCAAATTACGAACTTTATTCTTTTGGTCCCAACAGGCGTTATCTTTGATTATTAGATATACATTTGTTAAAAATATTCTCAACTATGAGAAAAAGTATTTTGTTGTTATTGTTGCCTGTTTTGCAGTTACAGATTTATGCTGAAGTTAATTTCAAGTAACTTACTTAGGAGGCTAGAGATGAGCATCTCCTGACTTTTGCCAAGAAAATGGTGTTGAATTTTGTGATAGATGTATGGATGGGATTAAGTATTCAAAACAGCAAAATATACTTGCTTGGGAGATAGCAGAGATGTGGAAATTATTTGTAATTTCGCAATCAGAAAATCAACTTTGTTTATAAAAAAGATGTCGATCGAAATAGTTACAGTATCTTCAAAACGTCAATTAAGGAGGTTTATAAAATTCAATTATGAGCTATATAAAGAGTCTCCTTTTGCTGTTCCTGATTTTCGTTATGATATGTTTAATATATTTACTCCTCAAAAAAATCCTGCCTATGAGTTTTGTGATGTTCAGCTTTTTTTAGCAAAGAGAGGAGGAAAAATTGTAGGAAGAGTTGCGGCTATAATTAATAACAAAGCGAACAAAATTTGGAACACTAATAAAGTACGTTTTGGATGGATTGATTTTATTGACGACAAAGAGGTTTCGACTGCACTTATAAATGCTGTCTCCACTTGGGGAGTAGAGAGGGGAATGAGTGAAATAGAGGGTCCATTCGGATTTACTGATTTTGATCCGGAGGGGATGTTGATTGAGGGGTTTGACCAATCGGGAACAATGTCTACAAATTACAACTATAGCTATTATAGTGAACATTTGGAGCATTTAGGTTTTGTTGAATCGGCTAAGTGGGTTGAATGGTTAATTCCGTTTAGGGATATTCCCGAAAAGATGAGCCGTATTTCAGAATTAGTTATATCCAGATACAATCTCAGTTTGGCAAATTTTGAACAAGGCAAGAAGAAAGAGGCAAAAAAATATGCAAAAAAACTCTTTGAATTGGTAAATGAATCTTATAGTGGGCTTTATGGTTATTCTCCTTTTTCGGATAAGCAGATAGACGATTTTGTTAGACGTTATTTGATGCTTATTAATAAGAAATTGGTAATTATAATTCTTAATCAGGAAAAAGAGCCGGTAGCGGCCGGTCTTGTTATTCCCTCTATGTCAGAAGCGTTGCGTAAAGCTAAGGGACGACTATTTCCGTTTGGCTGGTTCCATCTTATTAAAGCAATATGGTTTAACCGTACTAAAGTTGTAGATCTTATGTTTATAGCTATTAAACCCAGTTATCAGAATAAGGGACTTAATGCAGTAATGTTTAATCAACTTATACCTGTAGCCAGAGAGATGGGTTTTCAGTATGCCGAGAGTAATCCGGAGCTGGAGAGTAATTTTAAAATGCAGGCTCATTGGGATTATTTTCCGGGTAGTAGAGTACATAAACGCAGAGTGGCATATTTAAAAGCATTATAATACCATTAAAAATCGAGATAAAATCACTATATTTATCAGTTCTGTAAAGCGAAATTGAATTTATTTAGTAATGACAAAAAATAGAGAAGAAGAGTTGTTTGACAATGTGGTAGATGTTGTTACTTACTCTGAGGAAAATATTCGTCATATGGACGATATGGAACATGTTAGGACTCGTCCGGGCATGTATATAGGAAAATTAGGAGATGGATCGCAAAGCGATGATGGAATTTATGTTCTTTTTAAAGAGGTCGTTGATAATAGTGTTGACGAGTTTAGAATGAACACCGGAAAGCAAATAGATATAGAGTTAAAAAATGACAGCCGTGTTTGTATTCGTGACTATGGCCGTGGTATTCCACAGGGTAAATTAATTGAGGCGGTAAGTGTATTGAATACCGGAGCAAAATTTGATAGCAAAGCGTTTAAAAAAAGTGTTGGCTTGAACGGAGTGGGTTTAAAGGCTGTGAATGCTTTGAGTAGCCATTTTGAGGTTAGCAGCTTTAGAGATAACAAGGTAAGAACAGTGGTTTTTGAAAGGGGTAAATTGGTTAAAGATTATTATGAATCATCTACAGAAAAACATGGTACATGCGTAATTTTCGAGCCCGACAGCACTCTATTTTTGAACTATGCCTTTCAGTCTGCAATAATTGAGACTATGTTAAGGAACTATGCCTATTTGAATAATGGATTGACTATTCTGTATAATGAACATAGGTTTTTTTCAAAAAACGGACTTGAAGATTTGTTGAATGAGAATATGAGTCTTGCCAGTCTTTATCCTATAATTCATTTAAGAGGAGAGGATATTGAGATTGCATTCACACATACGGCACAATATGGCGAAGAGTACTATTCGTTTGTTAACGGTCAATACACTTCTCAAGGTGGAACTCATCAGAGTGCCTTTAAAGAGCATATTGGAAGGATAATAAAAGAGTTTTATAATAAAAACTTTGAAACGTGTGATATCCGTAATGGTATGGTTGCTGCTATTGCCATAAATGTAGAGGAACCGATATTTGAGAGCCAGACAAAGATAAAACTTGGTTCTACAACCATGACACCTACCGAAGGAGGGCTATCTTTAAATAAATTTGTAGGTGATTTTATAAAAAAAGAGGTTGATGATTTTCTTCATAAAGATTCTCAGATTGCAGAGACCATGCTTCAGAAGATTCAGGAATCAGAAAAGGAGAGAAAGTCAATAGCGGGAATTACAAAATTGGCTAGAGAGAGGGCTAAAAAAGCCAATCTTCACAACCGCAAACTATCAGATTGTAAGATACATTTAAATGATTCTAAAGGTGATCGTATAGAGGAGAGTTGCCTTTTTATCACAGAGGGAGATTCTGCTAGTGGATCTATCACCAAAAGCAGAGATGTGAATACTCAGGCTGTATTCAGTTTAAGAGGTAAACCTCTTAATTGTTTTGGGTTAACCAAAAAGGTGGTGTATGAGAATGAGGAATTCAATCTGTTACAGTCAGCTCTTAATATAGAGGATGGTTTGGAGGGTTTACGTTATAATAAAATAATTGTTGCTACCGATGCAGATGTTGATGGAATGCATATCAGATTATTACTAATAACTTTTTTTCTACAGTTTTTCCCTGAACTAATTAAAAAGGGACATGTTTATATATTGCAGACTCCTCTTTTTCGTGTCAGGAATAAACGGAAAAAGGGTAAAGAGGCTCATGTAGAGGGAGTGGTAACCGGACATGGAGAATTTGAAACAATTTATTGCTATTCCGATGAGGAGCGACGTGCAGCAATAAAAAAACTTGGTCCCAATCCTGAGATTACTAGATTTAAAGGATTGGGAGAAATCTCTCCTGACGAGTTTAAATACTTTATAGGTCAAGATATTAGACTTGAGCTTGTAACTTTAAAGAAAACCGACGCAGTCAAAGATTTGCTTACATTCTATATGGGCAAGAACACAATGGAGCGTCAGGTTTTTATAATTGACAATCTTGTGGTAGAGCAGGATATTATTACGGAGGATGAAAACTCTGAATATTAGATGAGACTGTTATTTCCCGGTACGTTCGATCCGTTTACTTTAGGTCATGCGGATATTGTAGCAAAAGCTTTGATGGTTTCTGATTCGGTTGTTATAGCAATAGGTGTAAACGATTCAAAACACCCAATGTTTGATGTATCAGAACGATTAGAGGCCATTAAAGATTATTATTCTGATAATCCAAAAGTGTTGGTAACTGAATATAAAGGATTTACTTTTGATGCTGCTAAGCGTTACGGAGCGCAATGTATTGTACGTGGAGTGCGGTCATGTGCCGATTTTGAATATGAGCGCGATATAGCTATTTTTAACAAACGGATAGGAGAGATCGATACAATGTTCTTTGTTTCTGAACCGAATCTCTCTTTTATTACCTCTACTTTGGCCCGTCAGATGATTTCACAAGGACAGTCTGTTGATAAATTTGTGATAGAAACATTCAAAAATAAAACAAACAAATGGTAGCAAGGTGTTTTTCGCTCCTGTTGATTATTTTGGTCCTGCCGATTACAGCTCAGGTACAAAGAGTTGATGAACAACTTCAAAAACTGTTGATGGCAGAGAGTGCAATAACAACTCTTTATGTTGAGGCAGTAGACGATGAGAAAATAGTAGAAGCAGCTATACAAGGAATGTTGAAGGAGTTAGATCCTCACTCTACATACCTTAATTCCGATGAGGTTAAAAAATCCAACGAATCTCTACAGGGAAATTTTGATGGAATTGGAATTCAATTCAATATGATTGAGGATACATTGTTTATAGTGCAACCAATATCTGACGGACCTTCAGAGAGGGTGGGGATATTGCCCGGAGATCGTATAGTATCTGTTAATGATACAGTCATAGCGGGAGTGGGGATGTCTGATCAAAAAATCATGAACCGTTTGCGTGGTCCTAAGGGAACAGAGGTCAAACTTGGCGTTATGAGAAAAGGGATATCAAACACTCTGTTTTTTTACGTTATTCGTGATAAAATACCAGTTAAGACTATAGATGCCAGTTACATAGTGTCAGAAGATATAGGTTATATTAAAATTTCCACTTTTGGTTTAACAACTGTGGAAGAGTTTATACAGGCTATTTTAGATTTAAAATCTCAAGGAGCTTCAAATCTAATTTTAGACTTACAAGGTAATGGAGGAGGATATCTGATGAGTGCCGTGGGGATAGCAAACGAATTTCTACTTGAAGATCAGCTTATAGTTTACACTGAGGGAAGAAGATCGCCAAAAATTGGATATAGTGCCAAAGGATCAGGAAATTTTTTGGAGGGTAAGTTAATTGTCCTAATTGATGAATATTCTGCGTCTGCTGCTGAGATTGTTGCTGGAGCGGTTCAGGACTGGGATAGAGCAATAATTGTTGGTCGTCGCTCTTTTGGTAAAGGATTGGTGCAACGCCCCGTTGAATTTAATGACGGATCTATGATAAGGTTAACTATAGCAAATTATTATACTCCATCGGGTAGAAGTATACAAAAACCTTATAATGATGGGAGTCAATATGGATTGGAACTTAATGAACGTTTTAATAACGGAGAGCTAATGAGTGCTGATAGCGTTCATTTTCCCGATTCACTTAAATACAAAACTTTAACATTAGATCGAACGGTATATGGTGGAGGTGGAATAATGCCCGATTATTTTATTCCATTAGACACAATGCGCTACACTAAACTTCATAGAGAGCTCTCAGCTAAGGGAGTTATTTTACGGGCAAATTTGGCATATGTAGAGAAGAATAGAGGAGCATTACAGGTAAAGTATAGAGATTTCGAGATATTCGATAAAGAGTTTAATGTAGAGCAGGATTTTCTAAATTTATTAATACAGAAAGCTAAAGAGTTGGGGGTAGAGTTAGATCAGAATCAATATAACTCTTCATTACCCATGCTCTCAATACAGTTAAAGGCTCTTGTAGCAAGAGATTTATGGACTTTAAGTGATTATTTTAAAATTATAAACAGGCTTGATGACAGTGTTGAGAAAGCTATAGAGCTATTAGGTAAAAAAAGTTCATAAATCGCAATTACGATTTGATACTATCTCATTAAGTGTGTAAGTAATATTCGTAGGGTCTTGCTTTACAGCTGGACTCTTTTTGCAAAAAGAGTCAAAAGCTAAAATCCGAATCCAAAATCGTCTAAGACTTCTTGAGCTTCTTGTTCTTCTATTTTGGCTTCTACATGAATGGCGTTTCCATTTACATAAATAGCATGTGCAGGACAGATGAATTCACATCCTCCGCATCCTACACAGATCTCTCTATTAATAGAGGGAACGGTAAGAGCTCCTTTCCAGGGAATCATTTTTACGGCTTGTGTTGGACAATGTTCGGCACAGGCACCGCAACTTGTTTCATTGACGTATACCACACATAAATCGGGTTCAAATATTACAAAACCCGGTTGTGTGCGATGTTTATTTTCAATACTAAGAGGTTTAATTGCACCATTTGGGCAGGCTTGACTACATATTGTACAGTTGTAATTACAATACCCTTTGTCAAATTTCATAACAGGTTGCATAAAACCTCCTATACCATATTCGAGTAAGGCCGGTACCAACACATTAGAGGGACACTTGCTTACACAAAGATGGCATGATGTACAGTGTTTGTGCATGTTGTTATGGCTGATGGAACCGGGAGGAGAGATTGGGACCAAAGCAGGGGCTGCTTTTATATTAACCATTTTTGTTGCTTTAGACTCTATAGAGGCGGGTAAAAGCGAAGCTGTTGCCAGAGCTGATTTTAGAAAAGATCTTTTTGATAGATCTATCTTATTTTCGCTATTAAAATCTCTGTTTTTATATCTATTTTTTAGAGAGAATGAGTATGTTATTGCATTTTTGTTACAGATATCAATACAGCTAAAACACCCTATACAGCGTGAGTAGTCTATACATTGATTATTAACATCGATACAATACGCCTTACAGTTTTTATTGCAAAGTTTGCATTGATTGCATTTGTCGGTATCTATTTTGATTTTGAACAGAGACCATTTGGAAAAAAATCCCAGAATAGTACCTACAGGACAAACAATATTACACCAAGAACGTCCAAATTTATAGGAGAAGAATCCTATTACAACAAATGTAAGGGTGGATATAATTAGAGCCGCAACCGATCGAATAGATATGGAGATATAATAAAAAGAGTAAATTCCTACTTTTTCGGCAATGCCTGCAAGAATATTGTTTCCAGCAATGAATATGGGACGAAAAATATTATATGCAATTCTGCCATAAGCACTGTAAGGTTCAAAAAGCCCTACCATAATTGTTAAACCAGTTAACCAAGCTATTACTAATATCGCTAGAATACCCCATCTAAGTAATTTAGTTTCTCTCTTATATCCATATTTTTTTTTACGGTTAATTTTTTTAGCAAGCCAGTTAAATATATCTTGAAAAAAACCCAACGGGCATAGTGTAGAACAATAAATACGTCCGAATATAAGTGTTATTACAATGATAGATAGAAGCGAAATAAGGCTTAGGGCAAAAAGTGAAGGTCCAAACTGAATTTTCTGGATCCAACAGGAGTTGACAACACCGGTAAAATCGATAAATCCGTATGTAAGTAGCAAAAATGCCGCTATAGAGATCGTTATTCTGACCTTTCTTAGCATAGAGATTAGAGTCTTACTCTTTTTATGTTCAATTTGTCAATATCCATTGTACCCAAACCAAGTTCTTGTCCATTCGTTATATGCGATACCGATTCAACCGGAATTGTTTTGAATTGATTGAAAAACTTAGCGGCCGCTGTATCCACTGCTACAACATCGGCCGAGACAAAAAGAGCTTTAGTCAGTATTACATCGGCTTCGGAACGCCCTTGAGGCCCATTGTTGGTCATTGTCCTATAAGCATCTACTATGTGGAGTGTAGCAGGTTTAGATAAAGTTGATATGTCAGCTATACAGTTTTGAAGGCCCTTAGAATGGAATTCTCTTCTATCCCAGACAATACCCATATGATTTTTCATAGAAATGGTAAGCCTGGCTCCTCCATGATTTTTCAATACAGGTATATTAAACCACTTGTCGCTCTCCAATATAGCTTTATGAATTTTAGCTTTTTTCAAAACCTTACCATTCGGAAGGGCCACTTCCTGATAATAAGACTCTTCGTGACCGTGAATCATTATACCACCGGCCTCTTTTACGGCTTGTGATATACCGCTACGATTATAACATCTACTCCACTCGTCGCAACAATGGTCAAAGACCTTGACCTCGGCAGCTCCCGCATTGAGACAAATTTTTACCATCTCTTTAACCAACAAGGGGTTTGTATTTGCAGCTATCTCGGGAGTTCTATCCCAACCTATATTGGGTTTTAATGTTACCTTATCGCCTTTTTGAATGAATTTTTCAACTCCTCCGTAGTGTTCAAATGCTGCTCTAAGCATAGAGTCTGGTTCACCATTTAGAACAGCCACCATATCAATACTATCTTTTGGCGTATTATTGTTCTGAGTCATGGTAGCGGCCATTACATCCATCACACCGTTACTTTTAAATGTAAGCACTGCACCGGCCGCGGCTAGGGCTTTAAGAAAATTTCTTCTATCCATGCTTATTTAATATTTAAGGTTAGTTATGTATTCTGTCCGATCAACTTTTACAGACCTATCGAGATAATATATTCCGACCTATTTTAGTATAAAACGGACATGTTAATATTGCAAATATAGGAAAAGAATTAAAAAAAAGAGATAGAATGTTGTTTTTGTACTCTTGTTTTATCTTTATTTGTATTGTGAGGAGAGCAATTAGTTGTTACCTTTGTAACAATAACAAAAGTTAGGTTTAGGATAAAAACAAATATGACGGATTTGAAGAAAATATCATCGGCTCTGATTTCGGTTTATCACAAGGATGGGCTAGACGAAATAATTTTAAAATTACACTTGGAAGGTGTAAAAATTATCTCAACCGGAGGTACCAAGCAATTTATTGAATCTCTGGGAGTTCCTTGTCAATCGGTCGAGGAGTTGACGGGATATCCTGCTATACTTGGAGGAAGAGTTAAAACTCTTCATCCTGGAGTGTTCGGAGGTATTTTATGCCGCCGTAATGTAGAGGAAGATATGGTTCAGATTGTTAACTACAATATTTCCAAGATAGATTTGGTTATAGTTGATCTATATCCTTTCAGTGCGACAGTTGAATCGGGTGCTACCGAGTCTGATATAATTGAGAAGATAGATATTGGAGGAATTTCATTGATAAGGGCTGGGGCAAAAAATTATAAAGATGTAGTGATAGTGGCTGGTAAATCGCAATACTTGCCATTTATGGATATACTCTCTAACAAAGGGGCGCAGACCACTTTAGAGGAGCGGTATTGGTTTGCCAAAGAGGCTTTTGCCGTCTCTTCAGGCTATGATAGTGCCATATACAACTATTTTAGCAGTAATGGAGATATGGATCATTGTCGTTTAGCTATAGATGATAGAAAATCTTTGCGATACGGAGAGAATCCTCATCAACAGGGATATTTTTATGGAGATTTAGATAAACTCTTTGACCAGGTTCATGGTAAAGAGATATCTTACAACAATCTACTTGACATTGCTGCTGCTTTAGATTTGATTGATGAATTTAAAGAGGTAACATTTGCAATATTAAAACATAATAACGCTTGTGGTGTTGCATCAAGACCGGTATTGAGTGATGCTTGGAAAGCAGCTCTTGCCGGAGACCCGGTATCAGCTTTTGGCGGAGTGCTGGTAACAAATGCAGCGGTAGATAAAAATACGGCACAGTTGATCAATGAGCTTTTTTTTGAAGTTATAATAGCTTCGGATTATGATTTTGAGGCTCTTGAGATTTTGAAGCAGAAAAAGAACAGAATTATCCTTATTCGTCGTGAACAGAAGCAATCTTTAGTTCAGATTCGCTCTTTATTAAACGGAATTTTAGTTCAAGAGAAAGATACTAAGATGGAAAGTGTTGACGACCTTAAATTAGTAACATCAAGAGAACCTAGTCTGGATGAGATACAGGATATGTTGTTTGCCAATAAAATTGTAAAAAACAGCAAGAGTAATTCAATTGTTTTTGCTAAGCATAAACAGATGCTCTCTAGTGGAGTAGGGCAAACCTCGCGAGTGGATGCTCTGAAACAAGCTATTGAGAAGGCAGAATCTTTAGGTTTTGATCTTAAAGGTTCTTCTATGGCCAGTGATGCCTATTTTCCTTTTCCCGATTGTGTAGAGATTGCTGGTAAAGCGGGAGTGAAAAATGTTATTCATCCGGGAGGTTCAGTTCGTGATCAATTGTCAGTAGATTATTGTGAACATAATGATATAACTATGATGATGACAGGATTCAGACATTTTAAACATTGAGCCTGATAAATATATGTGTAACTAACTAAACCGGATGTATAGTGGGACTATTTTCATTTTCAAAAGAATTATCGATGGACTTGGGTACAGCCAACACCATCATTATGTACAAAGATAAGGTAGTTGTTAACGAGCCTTCAGTAGTGGCTTTAGATAAAAGAACCGATCATATGATTGCAGTTGGTTCAAAAGCCAAATTGATGCATGAGAAAACTGCCGATAATATAAAAACTGTAAGACCTTTAAGAGATGGAGTAATTGCCGACTTCTATGCTTGTGAACAGATGATGCGTGGTTTGATAAAAATGGTAAATATGGGGCATCAGCTTTTTAATCCTTCGTTAAAAATGGTGATAGGAGTTCCTTCGGGAAGTACTGAGGTAGAGCTTAGAGCTGTTCGTGATTCGGCTGAACACGCTGGAGGGCGTGAGGTTTATCTTATTTTTGAACCTATGGCGGCCGCTGTTGGAATAGGAATTGATGTAGAGGCTCCAGAGGGTAATATGGTTGTAGATATAGGTGGTGGTTCAACTGAGATAGCGGTAATCTCTCTTGGAGGAATAGTCTCTAATAACTCTATAAGAGTTGCGGGCGATGATTTTACATACGATATTCAAGAGTATATGGGGCGTCAGCATAATGTAAAGATTAGTGAAAGAATGGCTGAGAGAATAAAAATCAATGTTGGATCTGCCCTGACAGATTTGGGAGAAGGGGCTCCTGATGATTATGTGGTTTATGGCCCTAATAGAATAACGGCCCTTCCTATGGAGGTACCTGTCTGCTATCAAGAGATAGCTCATTGTCTTGACAGATCGGTCTCTAAGATAGAGGCAGCTGTTCTGAATGCTCTGGAGAATACTCCTCCGGAATTGTATGCGGATATAGTACATAACGGTATCTATGTTTCCGGTGGAGGTGCTCTTCTAAGGGGTATAGCAAGGAGACTTAGAGAAAAGATAAACATACCTTTTCATATAGCAGATGAACCTCTGTTCAGCGTGGCTAAAGGAACAGGTGTGGCTTTGAAGAATGTAGACCGTTTCTCGTTTCTTATGAGATAAAATTTAGACTACAAAGTGCGCGATCTGCTAAACTTTTTGATCAGGCATAGCCATTGGTTCCTGTTGATTTTTCTGGAGGCTGTCTGTTTTGTTTTGCTGATTGTATTTAGCAGCCAACAGAAGAGTGTGGTATTATCTACAGCAAATGTGGTAGTGGGCTCTTTGTATAATCTTAGGACAGGTGTTGTGGATTATTTTAGTTTAAAAAGTGAGAATTACAAACTTGCCTTTGAGAACGCTAAACTACAGGCTGAACTTTTTGATTTCCGTTTAGAAGCTGAGCAAAATAGTCTTCCGAAAACGGAGCACAATATTTATGTGGCAAAAGTAATAAACAACTCTATTAGGAAAGATGATAACTTTATTACAATAGACAAAGGAGAGCTAGATGGAATCCGTGAAGATATGGGTGTTTACGACTCTTACGGAGTAGTTGGTGTAGTTTATAAAACTAGTAATCATTATGCGGTTGTAATGCCACTTCTTAATAGAAAAAGTAGAATAAGTTGTAAAATAAAAGGACTTGACAGTTTCGGATATTTAGAGTGGAAAGGTGGAGATACGCGTTTTTCTGATCTTTTGGATCTTCCTTATCACCCTAATGTAGTAGTGGGTGATACAATTGTTACAAGTGGTTTTTCATCTATTTTTCCAAAAGATGTTTCAGTTGGAGTGGTAAGTGAGATAAAACAATCATCAGATTTATTATCATATATTCTTAAAGTACGGCTTTTGTCTGACATAAGCAGTTTACGATATGTTTATGTGAATGGGAATATAGCCTCAATGGAACTAATAGAACTAGAACAAATAGTAAATAGGTAGAGGTATGTCAACACTACTCTTTATAAAAAGAAGTTTATGGTTACTGTTTGCAGTTCTTGTACAGTCGCTCATTCTAAATAAGATTAACCTATTTGGATATGCTACTCCTTATGTTTTTATCTTTTTTATTCTCACTTTAAAATTGGGTTTATCTAGAAATTCGCTGCTTTTATGGGGGTTTTTTTTAGGATTGGCTATAGACGTTTTTTCTGACACACTGGGAATAAATGCCGCTGCATCTACATTGTTGGCATTTATTCAACCTTCGCTTGTTAGATTTTTTGTCTCTTACGAAAGACACGAAGATTTTTATCCCAGTTCAAAGTCTATGGGAACAGGCTTATTTATAAAGTATGTGGTTGTGGGCACATTTATATTTACAACCCTCTATTTTTTAATTAGAACTTTCTCTCTATGCAATTTGTTGTCACTTTTATTAAAAATATCCTTAAGTTCAATTATTACGGTGTTAATGATAATTGCTATTGAACTATCCTTTCGCAAAAAGAAATAATTAATGTATAGGTGAAGAGCCATCGTTATGACAATAGAAAATATGGAATCTCTGCAATGGTAATAGTTGTAGTGGCTATTTATATTGTTCGTCTATTCTCTTTGCAGGTGTTAAGCGATAAGTATAAGAGCTCGGCCGATAACAATGCATTTCTAAATAAAACAATATATCCATCTCGGGGGGTTATTTACGACAGGAATAGTAATCTTTTAGTATATAATCAACCTTCGTACGATATTACTGTGGTAATGAGCGAGGTATCTAATCTTGATACTTTGGATTTTTGTGAATCGCTTGGTATATCTAAGGAGTATTTCGATAAAAGAATGGCATATGTGAAAAACCAACGATACAATCCTGGTTACTCACGATACACAAAACAGATTTTTTTAAGCCAACTTACAATAGAGGAGTTTGCTCTTTTTCAGGAGAAGATGTATCGTTACAGAGGATTTAGTGCACAACGCAAAACTTTTAGATTATATGAGTATCCGGTAGCTGCGCATCTGTTAGGCGATTTAGGCGAGGTCTCTAGAAACGAGATTAACAGCGATCCCTATTATTCTCAAGGAGATTATATTGGCAAACAGGGCGTGGAGAAACAGTACGAGGTTTATCTTAGGGGAGAGAAAGGGAATGAGATTTTTTTAAAGGATGCTCATGGGCGTATTCAGGAAAAATATCTTGATGGTGCAAAAGATATAAATGCTATTTCGGGCAAAGACTTAACTCTAGGTATTGATATAAATTTACAGATGCTTGGCGAGCGTCTTTTGTCCAATAAAATTGGCGCTATAGTAGCGATTGAGCCCTCTACAGGCGAGGTACTCTGTATGGTCTCTTCGCCCTCTTATAATCCTTTGGAGTTGGTAGGTAGGCACAGAGGTGAGCATCATGATTCTTTATCGAAAAAATGGTCAAAACCTCTGTTTAATCGTGCCATTATGGGTATTTATCCTCCGGGTTCAACCTTTAAGACAACTCAGGCTTTGATTTTTTTGCAAGAGAATATAGTAACAACAAAAACAGTATTCCCCTGTACGGGCGGATTTGTAGTGGGCAGACTTAAGGTAGGATGTCACGAACACTCATCGCCGGTAGATTTAATTTCTTCAATTGCTACTTCGTGTAATAGCTATTTTTGCTGGGGCTACTACAGAATGATAGGTGCTGAAAAATACAAATCACCTCAAGAGGCATTAACAATCTGGAAAGATTATATGGTAGATATGGGGTTTGGATATACTCTGGGCATAGATCTGCCTGGAGAGAAAAGAGGTATGATTCCTAATGCAGATTATTATGATAAGATATATAGTGGTAGATGGAATGGACTTACAACAATTAGTAATGCTATAGGACAAGGCGAAGTAACTCTCACTCCACTTCAGATGGCTAATCTTGTTGCTACTATTGCCAATAGAGGATATTTTATTACTCCTCACGTAGTTAAGTCCATACAGGATTACAATATTGACACATTGTACGCTTATAATAGGAGAGTTGATATTGACAGTATTAATTACGAATATGTTGTTGAAGGCATGAGATTGTCTGTCGTTAACGGTACTTGCCGTGCTGCTAATACCAGCGATTATGAGGTGTGTGGCAAAACCGGAACAGCTCAAAACCGTGGTAAAGATCATTCGGCATTTATTGGTTTTGCTCCTAAAGATAATCCTAAAATAGCGATTGCCGTATATGTAGAGAATGGAGGTTTTGGAGCCACTTTTGGAGTTCCAATAGGAGCGTTAATGATGGAACAGTATATAAATGGTTTTTTATCGGATGCTAGTATATTAAAAGCCAACGATATTCAGAACCGTATTATTCATTATGATGAAGAGGAGCGTTAAAGTATTTAATAGACTTGACTGGCTAACTGTAATTTTATTTATAATTATAGTGGTTATAGGTTGGATTAGTATATGGGTGGTTAGCTATGACTTTGAGAATCCCGCATTATTTGTTATTGATAGCCGCGCATTTAAACAATTTATCTGGATAATATGCTCCTTAGCGTTGGCTGTAATGATTCTATTTATAGATCATAAATTATTTTATACTTACGCTTATATAATCTACGCTGTTTCGATTTTAGTCCTTATAGTAACCATATTTATTGCTCCTGATACAAAAGGGTCGCATTCGTGGATTAATTTGGGTCCAATTAGCATTCAACCGGCTGAATTTGTAAAATTTACAACAGCTTTAGCTTTAGCCAAGGTGTTAGATGGATATAATTTTTCAATGGAAAAATTAAAACACCAAATTAGGTCTGTACTAATTTTTCTCATACCTATGATACTTATAATAGCTCAAAAAGAGACGGGTTCAGCTTTAGTTTATTGTGCCTTTTTTTTAGTTCTATTTCGTGAAGGAATGAGTGGTATTGTACTTTATTCCGGTTTTTGCGCAGTGTTATTTTTTGTGTTAGGTATAAAATATTGGAATCAACAGTTTGTTGATCAACCATTTACTATTGGTCCTTGGTTGGTGATGACGCTTATTCAGATAGCTACTGCTATATTAACCTGGTATAAAATGGAGTGTAGAAGAAGTGGATGGGTAATTATACTTGTCGGAATAGGAACAATGTTATTGGGAATGTTAGTTTCATTTTTTATTTTCCCGTTTAAACTACCTGTACTTCAGCTGATTATTACGGCGGGATTAATATTATATCTTCTTGTTTTATCAATAAAAGTAAGAAAGAGAGATTGTGCTATGATTGCTCTGTTTATGTTTTCTTCCGTTATTTTTTTGTATTCGTGTAATTATGTGTTCAGCGATATTTTACAGCCTCATCATCAATCCAGAATAAATGTAATGCTTGGTCTTGAGGATGATTTACACGGTGCGGGATATAATGTAAACCAGTCTAAAATAGCTATAGGTTCGGGAGGATTTCTTGGAAAAGGATTTCTAAAAGGGACACAGACAAAACTAAAATATGTTCCAGAACAGGATACTGATTTTATTTTTTGTACAATTGGCGAGGAGAGAGGTTTTGTTGGATCTTTAGCAGTATTGCTTATATTTATTTTTCTAATATTAAGGCTTATTGTTCTAGCTGAACGTCAGTCGTCGATTTATGGCCGCTCTTTTGGCTACGCTGTAGCCAGTATTTTCTTCTTTCATCTATTTATAAACGTGGGTATGGTATTGGGATTAACTCCTGTTATAGGCATTCCTCTGCCTTTTTTAAGTTATGGCGGCTCTTCATTGTGGGCTTTTACCATACTTTTATTTGTGTTTTTACGAATAGATGTTGAGCGTACAGAGCGATTTTAATAAGATATTAGATTTTAACTCTCAATGTGGTTATATTTAGGTGTGGATAAATTTATCCCGTTTTTCTATTCTTCTGTGGTTCGTTTCTTCTCTGTTTTACCCGATAACTGCTCTTGTTATCACTCTGTTTATTGTTATTAAATTCCGACACTTTTTTCCCTGATCTTAAATTGGATTTCTCTGTATCTTGAAGAGTGTTAGATCTCTTTTTTTTCCTCTTTTTTTTCCTCTTTTTATCAAAACGAGTTAATCCCTTTTCGTCAAGAATATCGCTCTTTGGAGTAGTATTTGTGTCTAAATTATCGTTTTTAAGATTTATTGGTTTTATGCCCTTTTTATTAAGGGCTATAATCTCTAAAGAGTGATTTGCAGATATAGTGATTAAGTTAGCTGCAAATATTTTGTCTGTAGAATATGTTACTAAACGGTTTAGTATATCGGCTTTGAAAAAGAAATAGCTATTGTCTTGAGTCTCTAAAACAATATCTCGAGCAGGAAAATTCTTATTTGCCTCAACATAAGAGTCAACCTCGTAATTTAGACAACATTTAAGTTTAGCACATTGACCTGCCAGTTTGAGCGGGTTTATAGAGAGATCTTGATAACGTGCTGCACTTGTTGATACCGATACAAAATTTGTCATCCAAGTAGCACAACAGAGTTCGCGTCCGCACGGACCAAAGCCTCCTATTCTTCCTGCTTCCTGTCTGGCCCCTATCTGTTTCATTTCAATTCTTACACGAAAAGTTTCAGCAAGAACTTTGATTAATTGTCTAAAATCTACTCTTCTGTCTGCTATATAGTAGAAAATAGCTTTATTACCATCTCCCTGATACTCAACATCTCCAATTTTCATCTCAAGATTAAGATTTTTAGCTATCTGTCTTGAGCGAATCATGGTGTCATGTTCTTTTTTCTTGGCCTCTTCGTACTTTTCCATATCAATTGCACGGGCTTTTCTATATACCCTTTTTATATCTGTGTTATTTTTCAGATTTACTCTTTTCATTTGAAGTGAGACCAGTCTGCCGGTCATGGTAACTGTGCCAATATCATGTCCGGGTGTAGATTCAACTGCTACAATATCGCCTTTCTCAAGAGGTAGATCATTACTGTTTAGATAGAAACCCTTTCGGGTATTTTTAAATTGTACTTCAACATATTTCATATCTGATCTTGCACCTGGAACACAGTATAAATAATCAAAAGAGTGTAACTGTTTATCCTCTTTTCCGTATCCTTTGTGGCATATTCCACCACTTCCGGTATGTAAAATATAATCGTTCATATTATTTTTATTTTAGTAGCATTATAAGTTTTAATGAGAAATCAAAAAAAACCATCTTTGCATTCACATTCTGTTCAATATGAGATTGAGCCTCTGTTAGTTCGTACATTAGCTCCACAACATTCTTTTCGTTTATAAAAGGGGAAAAATTTGATGAAAATTCTCTCTCTCTTACTGTAAGAGCGTTAAGTTGAGGTAGATGAAAGTTTAAAATAAAATTTTCTCTAATCATCTGCTGACAGTAATTTAGATAGCTCTTCTGCCACTCTCTACCTTTGCTCGATATTTCATCGCTAAGTTTTTTAATTTTTTTTAGCTTTCTTCCATAGGCAAGTCTTGTCATACGGATAAAAAAATCTAAATATTCATCTTCCGTTATCTCTACGCGCATAGAGCGGATAACTTTAAGCCAACTACCCCTACTCATGTTAGCAATTTCTGTAGCTCTCTCTCTTTCTATGCCGTAAGAGGGTGTTTGAAGAGTAGAAACAATAGTCTGATTGCTTAAAAATTTTATCTCTATTTTTTGAGACCGGCTAAGAATTGTCTCTATAATCAACTCATGATGGTTAGATACAAGCATAAATAGAGTGTTGCCTGGAGGCTCCTCAAGAAGTTTGAGTATTTTATTGGCACAACTCTGATTCATTTTTTCCGGCAACCAAATAATCATAATTTTATATCCTCCCTCTCTCGATTTTAAAGAGAGTTTTTCTGATATGGCATCGCTCTCTTCTGAGTAGATCATTGCCTGTTGATTTTCGGCTCCCATCTGATATAACCACTCTTCAAGACCAAAATAGTGAGAGAGAGTCATCAGTTCTCTCCACTGAGTCAAATAATCATCACTTATTGGTTTGTCTAATGGTCTTCTTTTTTTTATAACAGGAAATACAAAATGAAGGTCAGGATGAGATAGTTTATTAATTTTTACACAAGAGCTACAAGTTCCGCAAGAATCACTTTTTAGAGGGTTGTGACATAGTAAATAACGAGCAAAGGCAACTGCAAGTGGCAGTTTCCCTACACCTTCAGGGCCACAAAGAAGAAGAGAGTGAGGCACTTGTTTTTTTTGTGCTTCTGTAATAAGTTTTATTTTTGTCTCTTCCTGTCCTACAATATCTCTAAAGAACATCTATTGTTATTTAAGTAGACAAAGTTAGAAAAAAATAGGGTTTTATCTCTCTAAGAGATTAATATTTTGAATTTGGAAACATATAACTTCATATAGATGTGAAGAGTTTAAAAAAATGATAAATTTGCTGGTAATATGAGAAATAAAACTACGATTCTTATTGTTGACGATGAAGAGTCTATTTGTGAGATACTCCGTTTTAATTTAGTTGCCGAAGGATTTAAGGTTGATGTGGCTTATAGTGCCGAGAAGGCTTTGAAATTAGATTTTAAAAAAT
Organism: Bacteroidaceae bacterium; assembly: GCA_035647375.1. Taxonomy (GTDB): domain Bacteria; phylum Bacteroidota; class Bacteroidia; order Bacteroidales; family Bacteroidaceae; genus Colenecus. The sequence goes on along the minus strand of DASRNO010000027.1, from coordinate 22,078 downwards.
ACTCTCTAATTCTTCTAGATGTGATGATGGAAAACATGAATGGATTTCAGATGGCTCGGTTGTTGAAAAAAGATAAAATTATCTCTTCTATTCCTATAATATTTTGTACAGCAAAAGATAGTGTGGATAAAAAAGTAGAGGGATTGGAAATAGGTGCGGACGATTTTATTACTAAACCTTTTGCTGTAAAAGAGGTGGTGGCGCGTATTAAAGCGGTGTTAAGACGTTATTCAAATATTGAAAGTAGCGCATCGGAACTATTAACTTTTAGGGGACTCACTGTCGACCCACTCAGTAAGGAATGTAAGATTGATGGAGAAATAGTAAACCTTACTAAGACAGAGTTCGAAATTCTTTTATTGTTAATGAGTAATCGTAGTGTGGTATATTCCCGCGAAGAGATTCTTGAAAAGGCTTGGGTATCGGGAGTAGTTGTATTAAAAAGATCTGTTGATGTAAATATAACAAGATTAAGAAAAAAAATGGGCAAATATGGTAAGAGCATACTAACAAGACAGGGTTATGGCTATGAATTTGAGTAGAAGAGCTGGATATAAGCGGCCTCTTCTTTTGCCTATACTTCTATTTATCCTGATTATATGTGCGGGAGGTATTATTTTTCAATTAGTAATTCAGAGAAACAATTTTATTGCTATTAATAGCTGTAAGCTTCATTTATTAAACACATTTTTTTCGGACTCCATTAAAGAGGGGATGGAACCGTACAATCTACTCTCACTCAACTTTGTAAAATTAATTACAGACGATAATGAGGATCTTAGACTTACATACTTTGATAAAACTGGCAGATTGATTTATGATTCTCAAGATTTACCTGCATTAAACAATTCTTATGAAAAAGAGATCTATATGGCCCTTAAAGAGGGTTGTGGAAACTCAATTCGCAGATGTTCCATTTATGATGGTAGACGCTATTTTTTCTATGCCCTTAGTACAGAGATAGGAGTTGTCAGAACGGCTTTACCATATAAAATCTATTTAGGCAATCTATTTAAATTTAATATTCAGTTTTTGCGGTCTATCTGTTTTCCTGTAATTTTTATAATATTCTTAGGTATTATGCTTTCTATATGGACATCCCGTAGGATTGTAGATGAGGAGAAGAGTGAAAAGAATAAAATGAGGAGACAAATGACAAACAATATTAATCACGAGCTCAAGACCCCGGTAAGTTCGATTAGAGGGTATCTTGAGACATTGATTAATCATCCGGAAATGGACGAAGAGACAAAGAGGTCTTTTATAGAGAGTTGTGTTAAGCAGTCAGACCGTTTATCGCGGTTACTACAAGATGTAGCTACAATAACAAGAATGGATGAGGCACCTCTTCAGATAGATAAAGAGCAGATTCCGTTATGCGATATTATTGAAGATGTGATTAATTCAACACGACAACTTCAGCAACAACACGGAATTGTTATCTCAACGAATTTTGATTTATTAGAGTCTGTGTTTATATGTGGAAACGAAATGCTTGTTGAATCCATTTTTAGAAATCTTATTGAAAACTCATTGTACTATTCCAGAGGAAAACATATGTTTATAGATATAATAGAAGAGAACAGTGAATATGTGGCTTTTTCTGTGAGAGACGATGGTGTAGGAGTAGAACCCAAACATCTTATTCATATTTTTGAAAGGTTTTATAGAATTGATAAAGGCCGTTCACGAAAAGCTGGAGGGACAGGGCTTGGTTTATCTATAGTGAAAAATGCGGTATTATTACATGGAGGTACAATATCAGTAAGTAATCAGACCGGAGGAGGGCTATGTTTTGAGTTCACTCTATTACGTCAATAATGTTACATTCTTGTTACATTATGTTATAATAAGATGAAATAATTCGAAATATGGTTGATGACGTATAAATTTGCGGCATTAATACAAAAATGGATTTATGTTAATAGCGAAAACTTTGCTAATGATCATTGGGTCACTGGGTCTTTTCCTTTATGGAATGATGCGTATGAGTGACTCTTTACAAAAAGTTACCGGTTCTTCTTTAAGAAAATTTTTCAGTAAAATGACATCAAATCCGCTAAAACAGGTTTTGTGCGGATTAGTAATAACAGTTGCAATACAATCGTCTAGCGCTACAACCGTTATGGTTGTTAGTTTTGTTAATGCCAGTCTTTTGAGTTTATCGCAATCGATTGGAGTTATAATGGGGGCAAATATAGGTACCACTATAACTGCTTGGATTATCTCTTTTTTTGGCTTTAAATTTGACATCTCTACAATTTCAATTCCACTAATCGGTATTGGTTTCTTTCTTTCAGTAATGAAAGGAGAGAAAAAACGACTTGTCGGAGATATGATTTGTGGTTTTGCTCTTCTATTTCTAGGTCTTTCTTTTCTAAAAGCATCTATTCCTGAGCTTACTTCTGGAGCAGTAGAGTTTTTTAATAGCTACACTGATATGGGAAATTGGTCTGTATTGCTCTTTGTTGTAATTGGAGCTATATTAACCATGATTTTGCAATCGTCTAGTGCCACTATAGCCTTAACTATGACCATGTGTGCATTAGGATGGCTTCCGTTCAATATTGCTGCAGCAATGGTTCTTGGAGAAAATATTGGAACCACAATTACAGCGATAATAGCCTCTTCTGTAGCTAACACATCGGCTAAAAGAGCGGCAATGGCACACATAGTTTTTAATTTGATTGGAGTAACCTGGGTGCTCTTGATATTTAATCCTTACATTAATTTTGTATCGTCTATTATCTCTTTTGTTGGAGGTGGAGATCCAATGTTGCCGGGAGAGTCAGATACCACCTATCTCTATGGGCTTTCGGCAGTACATTCAATATTTAATATATCTAATACCCTAATTTTAGTTTGGTTTATTCCTCAAATAGAGAAAATAGTACGATTCCTTATAAAAGATGCCCATACAGTAGATGATATACCCCGTTTACAGTATATTAATGCAGGTTTAATGGAGGTGTCGGAACTGTCTCTGGTTCAGGCTCGCAAGGAGATTGTACATATGGCCAAGATAGTTAAGCAGGAGTTTATTTATGCCCGTCAGGCTGTTTCTACCGACGACGATAACGAAAGAAAACGTCTTATAGAGAAACTATCTAAATATGAACAGATTACAGATAGTATAGAATTTGAGATAGCGGCTTATCTAAACCAGATAGAGCATGCTTCTTTGGGTAAGACGGGGGCTATACGTATGAGAGCAAAATATAGAATAATCGATGAGCTTGAGAGTATTGGAGACTCAGGTTACGGGGTAGGTCGTGTTCTTAAACGTATGGAAGACCGTGGATTTTCATTATCGGCGCAGATGAAAGAAGATTTAGATGCTCTTTTTGTACTATTAGATAAAGCTATGGATGAAATGATTAAGAACCTTTCAGGTAACTACTCTGATGTTACCAATATTGATGCCTCTAAACAGGTTGAGTCAGAAATTAACTCTTTACGTGGAAAGCTAATTATTGATATTAAGGCTAAAATGCAGGCCGGAGAGTGTGAATATCCAAGTTGTACAACTTTTACTGATATTGCTAATGAGTGTGAGCGTGCAGGCGATTATATTATTAACGTATCTGAAACTATGTTGCGTACTTGATTTAAATAGATTATGCAACACTATAATATTTTATATAGTTGTGCCCTACTTCAAAAAAGTAGGGCACAACTATGTGGAAACGAGGTAATAAAAAATAGTACGTATTCATATTCTGTTAATTTTCTAGAAACTTGTACGTACTACTAATTTAATTTCCAGTGATCCGCTTGGGATTCGAACCCAAGACCCCATCCTTAAAAGGGATGTGCTCTACCTGCTGAGCTAGCGGATCCACCTTTAATGCCGTTAAGCGGGTGCAAAGTTATTCTGTTTTTATGTATTAACAAAATATTTTCTTCTTTTTCTCTATAGAAAGAGTATGTGTAAAAGAGTCTGGCTATATATTATAATGGTTATTAGATAGTTATTAATTGTCTCTGTTTTTCTTACGGACCTAATTTTTCTCTGTTTTTCAGGAAACGTTGATAATATGTTAGTAATAAATTTGTAAGAGGAAGAGCTATAATCATACCTACCAAACCTAAAAGACTTCCCCAAATGGAGAGTGAAAGTAATATTATTGCAGGATGAAAACCGGTAACTTTTCCCATAATTTTGGGAGTTAAAAAGAGATCTTGAATAATTTGCACAACAACATAGACAATCACAACACTAAGTGTTATCATCCAGAAACCTTGATTAGTGTTGGCTGTTTTTATCAGAACAAGGAAAAATGCGGGAACAATGGAGACAATTTGTAAATAAGGTACAAGATTGAGTAGTCCTACAAAAAGCCCAAAACCAATAGCTAACGGCAGATTAATTATTGAAAAACCAACACTAAAAAGAATTCCCACTATAAATGCAATAAGCGATTGACCCCGAAAATATCTGTTCATACCTGTCTCCACATCTTTAACAACCTCCATCACTTTGCTCTGATGAGTAGATGGGACAAGTTTTATCCAGCCGTTTGCAAGAACCTCGTAATCGAGTAGAATAAAGATTATATAGAGTAGAACGATTAATGCTGCTAAGATGCCAACAACAATCTGGAGTGTTCTTGAAAGTAGATTCCAGACAGGTGGCATACTCTCTTTGAGAATATTAAAAAGCCCCTCTTTGGATATGGATTCGGTAATATTTTCTGCGTTAATCTTTTCGGTAATAAATTCTACTATTTTTTCTGTCCATCCTTCTAGATAGTTACCTGAATTTATAAAGTTTTCCAATAGTTGGGTTAACATTCCAAACTCTCTTATTATTGGAGGAATAACTATAAAAGCTAACCCAGTCAAAGAACCTGATACAAGCAGTAGTGCAATAATTACTACTATTATTCTAGATTTTATTCTTAATACTTTATGAATAAGTTTAACCAGCGGATAGATAAGGTATGCTACAAGCCAAGCTATGGCAAATGGTAGAAGGGCACCACTTATTCTTTTTATAAACAGATAAGAAACAAATATTCCCAATGCAATGAGAATCCATCTTATAACCCTATCAAAAGTGATCTTTTGCTCTTTAAACATAAAGTAATATATTCGATTTCAATACTTAATAGAGCAAATATAAGAAAATAGTAATGTCACAGATTTATTTTTTGTACTTTTGTTAACAATCTGGATAATATTTATGAATTCAGGAAAACTTTATATTGTTCCAACTCCGGTTGGAAATTTAGAAGACATAACGTTGAGGGCTTTGAGAATTCTAAGTGAGGCGGATTTGATTCTTGCTGAGGATACCCGTACCAGTAGTGTATTGCTTAAACGTTATAATTTGAGCCGCCCTATGTGGTCTCATCATAAATTCAATGAGCATAAGACATCTGCTCTCATAATTGAAAGGATAAATATGGGAGAAAATATAGCACTTGTAAGTGACGCGGGAACTCCGGGAATATCTGATCCGGGTTATCTATTGATAAGAGAGTGTATAAAAAATGCTATAGATGTTGAGTGTTTGCCGGGTCCAACGGCTTTTGTACCAGCTATTGTTAAATCTGGACTCCCATGTGATCGTTTCTGTTTTGAGGGATTTTTACCACAAAAAAAAGGGCGCAAAACTAGGATAGATAGTCTTAAGGAGGAGCGTAGAACTATGATTTTTTATGAATCGCCTTACCGATTATTGAAAATGTTGTCGCAGTTTATTATGGTATTCGGACCTGAGAGAGAAGTGGCGGTGTGTAGGGAGATATCAAAGATTTACGAGGAGTGTGTAAGAGGTTCTCTATCTCAGGTTTTGGAGCATTTTCAGGCTAACGAACCGAAAGGAGAGATTGTGGTGATACTATCGGGCTATGAGGGAACACTATGGGATGAATTGAAAAATATTGATAGTGAGTAATTATAACAGATTTATTACTAAAAGTTTTAAACAATGAAAATAAAAGGAATTAAGCCGGCACTATTAGTTGTTGGAGTTGTTTTGGTAACATCGTGCAACCAGGACTATAAGAGTAGAAAGGATTTGCTTTTTGAAAATCAAAACCTAATTACATCTCTCAATCAGAACAATCAGGAGTTGGATGAGATGATGGGCGTATTTAATCAGATCCAAGATGGCTTTAAAAAAATCAAAGAAGCCGAGGGAAGGGTAGATATGACAACTGCGGAGAATGGAAGTATTGCTTCAAAGAAAGAGCGTATTGAGAAAGATTTGGAAATTATTACTCAGACAATTGCCGAGAACCGCTCTCAGATTGAAAAACTTCAAAAACAGTTAACGGCAAGTCAGACAAAATCGACACAGCTTCAAAAAGCTATCAACACTCTGCATGTAGAGCTTGAGGAGAAGAGTGTACAAATAGAGCAACTTAAAATAGAGTTGGAGTCAAAAAATCTTCATATTGTAGAATTGGGTAAAGCCGTGGATACTTTGAAAGATAATGTAACTGAACTTCGCGGAGAAAATCAAGAACAAAAAGAGACTATTGAGAGTCAGATAGAATTAATGAACAAAGCGTGGTTTGTATATGGTACCCGAAGGGAGTTAAAGGATCAGGGAATTCTGGATAGTGGCGAGATTCTTAAAACAGCCGATTTCAATCAGAACTATTTTACTAAAATAGATATTCGTACAGAGAAGGAGATTGCTTTACATTCTAAAAGAGTAAAAGTAAAGACAACTCATCCGTTGGAATCCTACTCTATAGAGAACTTAGAAGATGGTACTAAAGTTTTGAAAATCAAAGATGTTGCAACATTTTGGAGCGTTTCAAAATATTTAGTCGTACTTGTCAGATAGGGATGTATAAGAATGTTTTCTTTGATCTGGATGACACTCTTTACGATTTTTCATTTAATTCACTCCAAGCATATAAAGACTCTTTTGAGGAGATGAACTATGAAAGATTTTTTGAGAATTTCGATACCTTTTACGAGATATTCCAGAAAAAAAATCTGGAGTTGTGGGATTTGTATAGTTTGCAAAAAATAAGCAAAGAGGAGCTAAACAGAATTAGGTTTAGTTACCCTCTCTCTTATGTTGGTGTGGATAATCCGGTGATTGCCCGTGAATTTGGTAGATTGTCGCTTGAAAATCTATCACGTAGATCGGTTTTAATGCCTTACGCTAAAGAGATACTATCATATCTTAAACCCCGATATAATCTATATATACTCTCAAACGGATTTAAGGAGCTTCAATTTAAAAAGATGGAAGCGTCTGGTATAGATAGTTTTTTTAACGATATCATATTATCAGAAGATATCAATATATGTAAACCTAACAGGGCAATATTTGAGTATGCCCTTAAGGTTACAAATTCAATCCGTGTAGAGTCTATTATGATAGGTGATAATTATGAAGTTGATATTCAGGGGGCTGCAGGCGCAGGTATAGACCAAGTATATTACTGTAATAAAGAACGGCTTGATTTGCCGATGATACCAACATTTTATATAAGATCGCTGAGAGAATTGAATTTTTTTTTTATAAGAAGAAATAACATTATCTGATTTTTAATGTACAGTTATTTTATATGTTTAGCATAACTAATATGTTATGCCTATAGTTGATAAAATGAGCCTGGAATATAGTCATACAATTTACCCGGTTTTTTTTTATTTTTTTGCTATAAATCTGCTTATTGGAATTGATTTTTTAACTTTGCATACAAATATTCCCTTACTAACTAAATGAAAGATTTTATTACTCATAAGACAAAAGCCGAGACTGCACTTTTGGTGGGAATTATTACACAAGAACAAGATGAAAGAAAAACTAATGAATATCTTGATGAACTGGAATTTTTGGCCGAGACTGCTGGAGTAGAGGTGAAAAACAGGTTTTTACAGCGATTAGACGCTGCGCATTCTATTACTTATGTGGGAAAAGGGAAACTTGAAGAGATTAGAGAGTACATTGAATATCAGAAAGAGATGGATGACGAGATAGGAATGGCCATTTTTGACGATGAACTCACATCGAAACAGATAAAAAATATTGAACAAGTTTTTAAGGTTAAAATTGTAGATAGAACCTCTCTTATTCTTGATATATTTGCCATGAGGGCACAAACCGCTAATGCGAAAACACAAGTAGAGCTTGCCCAGTATAAATACCTACTTCCTAGATTACAGCGAATGTGGACTCATCTTGAGCGACAGAGTGGAGGGTCTGGCGGAGGAAAGGGAAAAGGAGGAACTGTTGGTCTTAGAGGTCCCGGTGAGACTCAACTTGAGATGGATAGACGTATAATAACAAATAGAATATCGTGGCTCAAACAACAGTTGGTAAATATTGATAAACAAAAATCGACTCAGAGGAAAAATCGCAAACATTATATTAGGGTTGCTTTAGTAGGGTATACAAATGTGGGTAAGTCCACTATTATGAATTTGTTATCAAAAAGTAAAGTTTTTGCTGAGAATAAGTTATTTGCGACTCTTGATACTACAGTGCGTAAGGTGGTTGTAGATAATCTCCCTTTTTTACTCTCTGATACTGTGGGGTTTATAAGGAAGCTACCTACAGATCTTGTGGAATCATTCAAGTCTACCCTTGACGAGGTACGCGAAGCTGATTTTTTGATTCATGTAGTAGATGTATCGCATCCGGATTTTGAGGAGCAGATGAGCGTAGTCAATCTTACTTTGACGGAATTGGGGTGTGCAGATAAACCCTCTCTTACCCTCTTTAATAAGATTGATGCATATAAGTGGACAGATAAAGATATAGATGATCTTACGCCTGCCTTGAAAGAGAATGTTACTTTAAAAGAGTTACAGAGTACATGGATGTCAAAACTTAAAGGTGATTGTATGTTTATATCAGCTACACACAGAACAAATATTGAACAGTTACGTGCGTTTTTGTATGATAAAGTTAAACAATATCATGTACAGAGATATCCTTATAACGATTTTTTGTATCCCGATATTATAGAAGAAGATAATTTAATTAATCAGCAATAGATGAATAAATTTAGGTATGCGCCAATGTTTCAGATTGGCAAGGATAATACAGAGTACTATTTGTTGACAGACGACTATGTCTCTGTTGGTGAGTTCGAAGATAAACCGATTCTAAAAGTTCAGCCCGAAGCTCTTACCGAATTGGCAAAAGTTGCATTTCGTGATGTCTCTTTTTTGCTTAGGAGAGCTCATAATGAACAAATTGCGGCAATTTTAGACGATCCTGAGGCTAGCGATAACGATAAATATGTAGCGTTGACGTTTTTACGTAATGCAGAGATTGCCTGTAAGGGAGAACTTCCCACATGTCAGGATACAGGAACCGCTATTATTCATGGAGAAAAAGGAGAACAAGTCTGGACAGGAGTGTGCGACAGGGAGGCTTTGTCTAAAGGTGTTTATCAAACATACACCAAAGAGAATTTACGATACAGCCAAAACGCACCGCTCAGTATGTACAACGAAGTTAATACCGGATCTAATCTTCCTGCCCAGATAGATATAGAGGCTGTTGAAGGAATGGAATACAAATTTCTTTTTGTAACAAAAGGGGGAGGTTCGGCAAATAAAAGTTTTCTTTATCAGGAGACAAAATCTTTGCTGAATAGAGAAAAACTGGTGCCGTTCATTGTAGATAAGATAAAATCTCTTGGCACTTCGGCATGTCCGCCTTATCACATTGCCATAGTTATTGGCGGTACTTCGGCGGAGCGCACTATGTTGACAGTAAAACTGGCTTCGGCTAAATATTATGACTCTTTACCTACTACAGGAGATGAGAGTGGTCGGGCCTTTCGCGATATAGAGTTGGAAGAGATTATTCTTAATGAGGCTTGGAATATAGGGCTTGGGGCACAGTTTGGAGGTAAATATTTGGCTCTTGATGTGAGAGTTATTCGTCTTCCTCGTCATGGAGCATCTTGTCCTATTGGTTTGGGAGTATCGTGTACAGCCGATAGAAATATTAAGGCTAAGATAAATAAAGAGGGGCTATGGATAGAAAAACTAGATGATAATCCAGGAAATCTTATTACAGAAAATATGCGTAAAGCGGGTGAAGGTGATGCGATTGAAATAGACCTTAACAGGCCAATGGCCAGTATTCTTAAAGAGTTGAGTAAATATCCTGTTGCTACCCGTCTATCTTTGAACGGTACAATTATTGTAGCTCGCGATATAGCTCATGCTAAATTGAAAGAGCTTCTTGATAAAGGAGAAAAATTGCCCGGATATTTTAAAGATCACCCTATATATTATGCTGGTCCTGCAAAGACTCCGAAAGGAATGCCTTGTGGTTCTCTTGGACCTACTACTGCAAGCCGGATGGATCCTTATGTAGATCTTTTTCAGAGTAATGGTGGAAGTATGGTTATGCTCGCTAAAGGTAATCGTTCTGATTCTGTTACCGAGGCTTGTAAGAAAAATGGAGGTTTTTATTTGGGCTCAATAGGGGGTCCTGCAGCTATTCTTGCACAGAATAATATAAAATCTATAAAGTGTGTTGAATATCCTGAGTTGGGAATGGAGGCAATATGGCAAATTCAGGTTAAAGATTTTCCTGCCTTTATTTTGGTGGATGACAAGGGTAACGATTTTTTTAAGCAACTAAAGCCACGTTGTCAGGGGTGTAAATAGGGTTTTTTATTCGGCCTCCCGATATTTATTTTCATCTTCGTCTTGAAGTATGCTTAGGTAACTTATATATCGGGACTCGCTGATTTTACCATCTTGCAAGGCTTTGATTACGGCACAGTTAGGTTCAGTGGTGTGTGTGCAGTTATTAAATCTACATTCTGCAGAGTGAGAAAAGATTTCAGTGAAATAGTGTCCTATCTCTTCTGCTTCCATATTGAACACTCCAAACCCTTTTATTCCAGGAGTGTCTATAATCCAGCCTCCGGATGGTAATTCAATCATCTCTGAGAAAGTGGTAGTGTGTGTGCCCTTATTATGTTTTTCCGATATCTCTCCGGTACGTAGTTGTAACCCCGGAGATAATCTATTTATTAATGTACTTTTTCCCACTCCTGAATTGCCTGCAAGCAAGGAAACTTTGTTTGTCAAGCAATCTCTGATTTTATCAACTCCAGATCCTGTTAATGAGTCGCAAACAAAACAATCATAACCTATAGAGCTATATAGAGTTATAAGTTCTTCTGCCATTATATTTTCACTTTCGGAGTAGAGATCCATTTTATTAATTATAATAATTGCCGGAATTCGGTAAGCTTGGGCCGAAGCAAGAAAACGATCTATGAAAACAGTAGATGTTTTAGGATAATTAATAGTGACCATCAATACACATTGATCTAGATTAGCTGCAATAATGTGATACAATTTTGACAGATTAGAGGCTCTCCTGATAATATAATTTTTGCGTTTCTCTATTTCTGTAATATAAGCAGTAGTTTGTTGGTCGTTAGACGAAATAGTTACGTAGTCACCTACAACTACAGGATTAGTTGCTTTAATCTCTTTTAGGCGGAAAGTCCCTTTAATTTTGCACTCTATAAGTTTACCCTCGTCTGTTAGAACTTGATATAGGCTACCTGTGTTTTTTATGACCAATCCGCGCATAATAGATAGTTTGTATTAGATTGTCATAATCTCTTTTTCCTTTTCGGCGAACATATCGTCAGCTTTTTTGACATACTTGTCGTGAATTTTTTGAAGCTTAACCTCCCCATCTTTCTCTGTATCCTCAGGTAGTCCCTCTTTCAAGGCTTTTTTCATAAGATCGATGGTGTCGCGACGTGCGTTACGTATAGATATTTTAGAGAATTCGCAAGCTTTATTGACTATCTTTACCAGTTCTTTTCTACGCTCTTCGGTCAGAGGAGGAAATATTAAACGGATAATTTCTCCGTTGTTACTGGGCATTATACCTAACGGCGAGTCAATTATAGCTTTTTCGATAATTTTTATCATGTTTTTATCCCAAGGACGAATAGCAATAGAACGGGAATCTGGAGTTGAGAGCGCAGCCACATTAACCAAAGGCACCACACTACCGTAGGAGTCAACTTTTATATCGTCAAGAAGACGTATGTTAGCTTTACCCGCCCTGATGTGGGCAAACTCATCTTCTAGATGTAGTATGGCCATTTCCATCTGTTTTTCGGCCTCCAACAAACAATTTTCAATGTCAAACATATTACAATCTGTTAATTATTAATAATCAAATGGATTAGGTCAAAGGTATAATTTTATTTTAAAATGACACAATAACGCTTACTAGAATAATTGATAACTCTATGAAAATTATCTATTCTAATCTATTTAATAATTGTTATATTTGCAAGTCAATATTGATGTATAGATGAAACAGGATTTTTTAGACTTACTCTCTCCACTTTCGGTAATAACATTAGATGAGATGTCTTCAATACGTTTGATGAACAGAACAGATCAAAAATATCTTGCAACTGAGCCTCAACTTTTGGAACTTTTATCAATGGTAAAGGGGAATTATATGGTTCAAGTGGTGGACGGTTGTCGTTACTCCTACTATCATACGATTTACCTTGATGATGCGGAAAACAGTATGTATCTTTCTCATCATAACGGAAGACTTACCAGGCAGAAAGTGAGAGTTCGCACCTATATTGATACTGAGACCTCTTTTTTTGAGATGAAATTCAAGAATAATCGTGGGAGAACAAAGAAAAAAAGGATTCTGTTGGATTATGCCGATTCTTTTAATCAAAATGCTGCGGTAGAGTTGTTTAATAAATTCTCCAGATTAGATGTGCCGTTTAATGAATTGAGCCCAAAGATGGAAAATTTCTTTGAGCGTATAACTCTTGTGAATAGAGATAAAACTGAGAGAATAACAATCGACACAGGGCTTCTATTTAACAATTTTGGAACGGAGCTGAAAAAAGAGATGAATAATCTGGTTATAATAGAGGTTAAGCGTGATGGATATAGCTATTCGCCTATGGTCCATATTCTCAAAGAATTACGGATTCGTCCCTCTGGTTTCAGTAAATATTGTATAGGTTCGGCTATTACCAATCCGGATTTGAAGGCAAATAGATTTAAAATTCGGCTGAGAAAAATAGATAAAATGATAAATAATTGATTATGAATAGTTTGTTGACAATTTTGGCTGGAGGAATAAGTGATATGATGGCAATGGTGAGCGACAGTGCTGAATTGTTTGATTTAGAGGAACTGGAGATGATATCAACTAATATTGTAGCTAACTTTTGGTCAGGCTGGGGTGGATTGTTAGAGTTGTTATTGCGTTTTGCAGTCAATACAATAGCGGTTGCCGTAATTGTGCAGTGTTTTTATTATCCTAAATCTAAACGCAGGGAGTATTACTTTACGTTCACTCTTATTGCAGTAAGTGTATTTATGCTAATATATCTGATGGGGGGCGTTAAACTCAAAATAGGGTTTGCGTTGGGCCTATTCGCTATTTTCGGGATTATCAGGTATAGAACAGAACAGGTGCCCATTAGAGAGATGACATATCTCTTCATAATAATAGCTGTTTCAGCAATTAACGGTTTAGCTACAAGTATAAGTTTTGTTGAACTGGCTGTTACTAACTTGATTTTCTTGTCTGCTCTTGCAGTATGTGAAAATACAAGATGGGTTAAACATGTTGCTACAAAAATTATTACCTACGATAACATAAAATTGATATCGCCTGATAAGGAGGATGAATTAAAGGCTGATTTGGAAAAGCGTACCGGACTCACCATAATTCGTATCGAAGTGGGTAATATTGATTTTCTGAAAGATTCGGCAATTTTGAAAATATATTACGAACCTGTCATGGATGAATTTGGTACCATTGACAATGTTACAAAAAGTGGCAAAAAATTTAATTAAACTATTGAATCATATTATAATGCGCTTAATCAATCAAAATAAATTTAAAAACAGTGTTTTATTCTTGTTTTTTGCCTTTTTGTCATTATATTGCCATGCTGAAAGTGATTTTGGTGTTTGGACAAGCGCGGGAGTGGAAAAAAAAATTGCATCTGGAGTATCGGCCAATTTTGAGGCAGAGTATCGTATGCGCAATCGAGTTGAAGTGACGGATCGTTTTGGTTTCTCTACAGGGTTGTCGTATAGATTGTATAGAAACAAGAGAAAGACTTTTTCGGTAAAATGTAATTTAGATTATAGTTTTATTAGAAACTTGGAGTCTTCATCTATCACATTAAAGAATATTGTACCAGACAAGGAGGGTAACGACATTCAGGAGTATAACGAGGATGATGCTTTTTGGAGATCAAGACATAGAGGTTCTCTATCTCTCTCTGCAGGATTAAAATTGTCGCGTTTTAGAATCTCTCTCAGAGAGCGTTATCGGTTAACTTATTACGACGGACAATATGTTAAAGAGACCAAATATCGTTATTCTTATGCTTTTGACAAGTTGATTGCAAGAGAAGAGGAGATGGAGTTAAAATCGGCAAAACAGCTGAATGTATTGCGTTCAAGGATGCAAATTGATTATGACATTCCCTCTTTTAAAATTAATCCATTTGCATCGATAGAGTTTTTTAATGATATTGATAATGGTTTGAAATTAAATAAGACACGTTGGAGGATAGGAGGCGAATATACTTATAATAAGACACACAATTTTGTAGTCTATTATCAGTTCCAAAACGCCTCTGATCAAGATGAACCCGGAGGACATGTTGTTGGTGTGGGGTATGTTTTTGAAATTTAAATTTATTGATAACAATTATAATATAGAATAATGAGGCAAATCTTTCTCATTGCGGCGTTTATGCTTATATCGCCGATAATATGGAGCCAAAATTTGATTATAAGTGAAAAAGATGGCGATCCTGTCGAATTGAGTCTTACTAATCTGAGGAAAGTTACGTTCGCTGATGGGATGCTGGTTGCTACCTACTTAGATGGTACCTATTTACAGTATGCTATGGAAAATATTAGTAAGATGTATTTTGGGGGAACAACTGGTGTAGAAGCTATAGAGGCCATGGATGGTAAACTGGCCTATTATGCCTCGTCCGGACTGGTTATGATAGCAGATATGCAGGGAACTAAACTCTCTGTTTTTAATCTAAGCGGAAAGCTTGTAATGCAGGAGACGGTAGGGTCTCAGTTGGAAACAGTCGATTTAAGTCATCTTCAAAAGGGTTTATATCTTTTGCGAGTTGCCGGCAGGACAATAAAGATAGCCAGATGAAGAGCAAGTTTTTTCTCTTATTAAACATACTCTTTTTACCCACTGTCCTATTATTGGCACAGAACAGAGTAAATTTTCATCAGTCTAACGGTAAAGTAAGAAGTGTACATTTTGATGATGTTGATTTGGTCAGTTTCCAAAACAACAACTCGGTGGCGCAGTTTCTTTTCTCTTCTTCTCTTCAAGCCGATTATTCTATCTCTTTACTTGATAGTTTGACTTTCTTGAATGATTTATCAAACACAGAGAGTTTTTTGTCTGCTTATTCTAGAGATGTAAGTTTCAGCGACTCTGATGATAACCAGTATAACGAGCTGGAAGAGTTTATTGTTACAGACCCGGAAGATAACGACTATAATGATTTTATTGAGAATTATCCCATTGAGGGAACAATAACCATTACATATAACGGTTCTTCTGCTACCGTTTCGGGTTCTTACAAATTTGTTGAGGTCAAAACTAACGGAGCTCACGTTACTGTAATGTCGGCACAAAAAAAAATGAACTATATTTTAAAAGGCTCTACTCAAAACGGCTCCTTCAAGATTTATAGCGATAATAAATTTAAACTTGAATTATCAGGATTGGATATAACTAATCCAAGAGGGCCTGCATTGAATATTCAAACGGGCAAATCGGTATATATCTATTTGAAACCCGGTACTACAAACAATCTAACCGATGGTTTGATCTACGACTCTAATCCTTATGAGGATCAGAAAGGAGCATTATTTAGCGAGGGTCAACTACTGATAAGCGGATTGGGCTCACTTAATGTGACTAGCCTTTCGGCACATGGTATATGTTCTGATGATTATATAAGAATTCGTCAAGGTACCGGAGATATTACTGTCAATGCTTTTAGAGATGGTATCAGTACGAACGATTATTTTTTGATGTATGGAGGTAATTTGAATCTAACAGCAGGTGACGATGGTATTGATGTGAATAAAGGAAAGGTTAACATTATGGGGGGAAGGTTGACCGTGAATTCGTTTGACGATGCTGTTTGTGCTACCTATGGAACCAACGACACTACCAGTATATCTATTGCTGGTGGTTTGATAAAACTTTACACATCGGGCAATAAAGGACACGGATTGATAACGTCGGGTGTTATGAACTTGACGGGGGGAGTTATTCAGATAACAACGAATGGTGATGCCTCGAAAGCTATTAAATGCGATCAAAATATCAATATAGATGGATCTAGACTTACTATGATGGTAAATGGAGATCCGTTTTTTAACGAAGATGTTTTGGACTATTCATCTTCGGCTGGGATTCGTTGCTTAAAATCGCTATCCATTAAAAACTCCATAATAGGAATAAAAAATTCAGGAGTGGGTGGTAAAGGTATCAATGTGGCCGGTGATATCTCTATTAACAACTCAGATATAACAGTTATAACAACTGGAGAATCTCTCTATTCTGATCATGGAAATGTGCGTCCTCGTGGAATTGATGGAATAAATATAGATTTGTCCGAAGGGATCAATGCATTTATCCGCTCCTCACACAATGCCATATATGCAGAATCGGACCTAAAAATAGGAGCTTCTGAAATTTACTCATTTACCACCTCTACAACAGCAAAGAGTGTGAATGTAAAGGGAGTTATTTCTCAAACAGATGGATTATTATTATTTGGGGCGACGGACTGATTTTACTATTAAAAATTTTTTTAAACGCTCTAAAGAATTTATCTTTGGAGCGTTTTTAAATTATATACCTATGAAATACAAAAGAAAAACCCATTTCGGGCAGCTCTTTAAGGTTGCCTTTGTGTTGTTACAATGTGGCCCACTATGGGTCGGAGCAAATAATCGATACCAATTGGTTAAATCTTTATCGGAATTAAATGATAGTTCAATCATTTTAATTGTTTTCGAAGCTAACGATTCTTATTTTGCACTTGGTAAGGCCTCTTCCAATAAGGCTGTTGATGTGACTTTATCAATGGATGAATCAGGAGATATCAATTTGGCCAGAGTTGACTCTACCGGTACTCCTTGGACAACATTTTTACAGATAGAAGAGAATGGATGGCTATTGAGGAGAAAAAATAAGATTGGTGGAGAGTATGAATATTATCTGAATAATAGAGAGGGTAAGTCGGTTACTAATTCGTCTATTCAGCAGATATGGAATCTGGATATTGATAACGGTATAGCTGTAATAACTAACAGTAAAAAAAGGCTGTCTATAGTTGGTAATGCTATTTCGGGGTTTACATATAATGCTGAATCTGAGAGCGAATGTACATTTCTAATATATAAATATATTCCTCCGTTGGTTATACCTGTCCCTGATATTGTTCAAACCGATAAAGAGATAACAATATCGGCCCGACAGGATTGCGAAATATTTTTCACAATCGATGGAACGAAACCAACTCTATTTTCGGAAAAATATAATGAACCTTTAATATTGTATGGAGGTACAATGTTAGTAAGAGCTATTGCAGTATATCCGGACGGAAATATTTCGGGAGAATCAACTCTATCAGCCTCACTACAACCATTAGAGTCGGGATTTTATGTTATGGCAACTTTGCTCGACTCCTGTTTTCTGGCAGCTGGACAAACCAGATCTTCTAAAAATTATTATAATCATGATAGCATAGTTATTGCTTATGACAAGGCTATAGTGAATAGGAGTGAATTCATATATTACCTGCAATGTAATACGGCGGATAATGATTCTATAATTACCTATCAACTTTTCCATTATGACAGAGAGGTGGGATTGAGAGCGAGCAAAAATCAATCTTCCACCCTTACTCCCGGAGTACCGGATACTTTGTATTGGAGTAAAGAAAAATCATGTTTTTATACAGATGCTTCGGATAACATAAGGTATTACTCTTTTTATAAAAATTCAGACAGATTTGGATTTTACAAATCAAATTTGAAATCTATTACACTATTTCCTGCGGCATATAAACTTTCTGTAACAGAGATGGGCTATTCAACTCTTTATCTGGATTATCCTGTAGAGATACCCGAAGAGGTAAATGCCTATGTGGCTCCATATATGCCCGAGAATGGTATGATTCGGTTTGCAAAAATTAACGATGTAGTTATTCCACAAAATACCGGTGTTCTTATTGAGAATAGTGGGGAGTTTATTTTTAATCATACAGAGACAATAACTAACGAGTTAGACTATTGTGAAAATTATTTATTGGGATCGTCCGTACGAGATTCCATTTTTGAACCAAATGCCTCTTGTTATGCTTTAAATGACACAATATTATTTACGGGCGAGGTCCAGGCCTGTTTTAAGGCTATGGAGAGCAAATTTGCTTGTAAAGCTAACAAAGCCTATCTAAAACTACCAGGAAAGGTATTAGTAAAAGGCTTTGCTCTGACAGATAATATCCAATCGTTAGTGGAGGTAATGAAATTTGATAAAGCTTGCAAGGATGATATTTTCGATCTTAGAGGTATAAAAGTAAATACTCCTGCACCAGGCATTTATATTCAGAACGGAAAAAAGATAATTATAAGATAATACAATGAAAAAAAGTTATAAAAAACCGGAAGCCAATGTTTACCTTGTAGAGATGGAGAGTTTCTTATTGGCGGCCTCTGGTAGGGAACTACTAATTGAGGAGATCAAGGGATATGACGATGAGGGCATGTTTCTTCCCGGGCGTAGATAGCAAGGAGACTTTTATTTATTAATAAAAGAGACGATTCCCTCTATTAGGCCCGTAGAGAGAGGTAATTCAGGGTCATTGTAGGTGGCCAGATTTGCCTCTCTCTCTAATGTTGCAGTTTTAAGAATATGGTTCATGTTCTCAATAATTAATTGCTCGGCATCGGGTTTGGCTGCTGTCAGAAATTTAAAATCCTTTTCTGTCACCTGAATATCGGTAGTTCCATGTATAAGCATTATCGGGATTGTCATATCTTCTATTATTTTACTCGGATCCTGTTTGAACCATGATATAAGATATGGTTGAACAGAGGGTCTGAATAGAGATAATAGCTCTTCAGGAACATATTTGACCTCTAGCCCATTTTTAAGACTGTCTATCTTTTCGTATGCAACATCTCTAATTTGATAGGGAACGCTTTCAAGTTGCTCTTTTAGCAGAAAATCAGCAGATCTGCCGGGACCTGATATAGAGATAAATTTGTTTGCCATATCAGATGCTAACATGGCAATCAAAGAGCCTTCGCTATGACCTATTAACACAACCTGAGAAAAACGCTGATCTTTTTTAATCAGATCAATCCACAATCTTGTATCATTAACATAATCGTCAAAACGTAGATCTATCTCGTTATCAACAGTAGATGCACTATTAGCTATTCCTCGCTTGTCATACCTAATAGAGGCTATATCGTTTTTTGCTAACTCGTGGGCTATTTTTTTGTAGGTATCGCAAATCATAGAGGGGTTATTCCCATCTCTATCAGTGGGTCCTGAGCCGGCTACAATTAGTGCCAGTGGTCCGATTGCAAAATTCTTTGGTGTTGTTTGTGTGCCAACAAGATTACCTTTTTCAATTGGGAGTCTTACTTCTGTCTCTACAAATAGTTCATTTTCCGTACTTACTTTTTGTTTATGATTATTAACCAAAACATCCCGTCTGTTTAAAATTAGGGGGAGGTTTTGTCCTGCCTGACTGAATGTTCCACGGATAGAGTCGCCGGATTTTTTACCACTGTATTTCATACCTGCAATACGTAATTCAATGGTTAGCGAATCTCCGTCAATTGTTATATGACTCATAACAATACCATTGGCATTTTGATCTGGGCTATCCATTGTGGCAGAATAACCATCAGGAGTCTCTGATAGATGAAAAATCAATCTTAGAGAGTGTGGTCCTATATTTAGGTTTCCCGCCCACTCACCAGATAGATTCTGAGTGAAAGTGATAGAGCATATGAATAGAAGGGTAGCAAGGGTAATTATTTTTTTCATAATAAGCTACATTATAAAAAAAATGAGTGTTTTTGAGATAACCTCAGCTATTATAAGAGCAATCGTAAATGAAATTGCGAGAGCTTCTCCCTTTAATCCGCAAGATATTTTATAAGCATTGAACATTAATACAACGCTCCAAACTGTTATGGGTATTGATAGAATAAGAGCTATAACAAATCCAGAATTTTGAAAAATTATCTCTGGTTTAGAAATTATATATATTGGATCGGGTGGAGTGACCATGAAACCAATAAGAGCAATAAAAATATAGGGTGTTTTTGTCAGAATCAATGTGCCTGCAAGATCTATAAATCGGAAAGGTTTTGCAATTATTAGACCAGTTATCCAAAATATAATTATCAGACTTATTAGGCTTAAACCAGTCATAGAGAGAGATTCTACAACACTCAATTTCAAAAAATGAATATCCAGAACGCCATCAAAGGCAACTCCACTATAAGAACCTATAATGGCCATAACAACCGACAAGATAACTCCAAGGATTAAGGCGCACCATCCAGCCAGTCGAGTGAATGGATTTATTAACCATTCAATAGATTTATTATATTTCATAATTGTTTAATTTTTCAATAATGTCATTTAATAAATTACGTACAGTGGGATAGCTCAATTTAAGTTCAGTAGCCATATTTTTAAGGCTTCCGCTGTTTTTTACGAATCTTAGAATAAACTGCTGATCAGCCTCTGAGAGTCTGGCTAATAAAGGTAGAGCAAATGAACCTTTTACCTCGGTTTCGCAATTGTAACAGTTCATGCATGTAATTCTAAGCTGTTTATTACAACTCGGACATAATATTGGTAGCATATATTTAAATTTATTCCACAAATATAAATTTGTTTATTGAAATATGCAAACATAAATCAACAAAATGTATTTGTAAATAAATATAATTAAAAAATACATTGTAAAAATGTATTCTTAACTTGATATTTTATTAGATGTTTTAATATAATAGGAGTGAATTTGGTTGAATCTAATTCCTGTTCGTGAATTTGAATTAAAAAATTTAGTTGTATACTAAAGTCCCAATATTTTCTCCCTCAATCACTCTTCTCAAATTGCCGGCTATATCCATATTGAATACATAAATGGACAGACCGTTCTCTTTGCATAAGGTGGCGGCTGTAAGATCCATTACTTTAAGATTCCGGATATAAATATCATCGAATGTAATTTCATTGAATTTGGAAGCATTAGGATCTTTTTCCGGATCGGCTGTGTATATTCCGTCAACACGAGTACCTTTTAACATTATGTCGGCTCCTATCTCGATTCCGCGCAGAGCTGAACCGGTATCGGTGGTAAAATAGGGATTACCGGTTCCTCCTGAAAAAATGGCTACTTTCCCCTTGTTTAATGTCGTTATAGCTCTCTCTTTACTATAAAACTCTCCTATAGGTTCCATACGTATAGCTGTGAGAACGGTTGAAGGGCAGTCTACAGAGGCAAGAGCTGAACTTAATCCAAGCGCATTAATTACAGTGGCTAACATTCCCATCTGATCTCCCTTTATTCTGTCAAATCCTATTCCTGTACCTTTTAGTCCTCTAAAAATATTTCCACCCCCTATAACAATACCTATCTCAACTCCAAGATCGTGTATCTCTTTTATCTGCAGTGCATAGTCGTAAAGTCTATTTTCGTCTATACCATTTTTCTGTTCTGCGGCTAAGCTTTCGCCACTTAGCTTTAATAAAATCCTTTTGTATTTAGTCATAAATTACATCTCTTATTGCAAATGTACTTTAATATTTTAATTGTTTATAAAACAAACGATATCTCTTTAAAATTGTATCGTCTTGTAGTGTTATGTCTGTCTATAAGCACAAGATAGCCATTAGGTTCTACGTGATCAATCATAGCCATGAACTCTCCTTTAGCATCTTTATATGTGTAAAAATTTTCTCTTCTAAAAAGATTTTGAAGATATTCATTATGGATTATATCTCTATTAT